>CBDVCJ010000074.1:0-14615 GCA_965372445.1 uncultured Thermoplasmata archaeon
ATAATTCTAAATAAGAAACATAATAATTAAAAGGAGGAAATGGAAAATGAAAATATTTAAAATAAATTATCTAAAAAAAGAATTTGCTATGTTAAGTGTATTTGTTTTATTAACAGTAGCATTCAATGCAATGCTAAACGTGGTCGGTGGCGACTATTATGGGACACCGCCGCCTGAAAATAATGACTGGATCATTCATAATGAAACCTATGTAGGGAATGAAACAATATTAATGAATGGCGATGTGATTATTGGAGAAACAGGTAAACTAACTTTATTTAATTGCATACTTAGAATGAATTGTAGCAGCAATGGTGATTATAAAATCCAAGTAAATAATTCAGGTATATTAAATTTATATTATTCTACAATTACAAATGGCACTTCAAATGCGAATTACGATTTCTATTTTCTTGAAGGTAGTAATGGGGATATCCAATATAGTACAATAGAGAAATGTGGCTATAGCTCTGGTGGCTCTAAAGGTTTAAGTATAGAATCTAATAATGTATCCGTATATGAAAGCATCTTACAAAATAATTATAATGGTATTTATGCAAATAAAGCATCTCCATTAATAATAAACTCAACCATCATCGATAATACTCAATTTGGAATATACTGGGATTCAGGGGATCAAGTCTTCAATGATGATTTTAATGATTATTCTAAAATAAATTATTACAATAAAATTCAAATTAAAGAGGGTGATGCTTGCTTAGATTACAATGAATATTTCGGTGATGAAAACACAACGGCACTGGTCCATATGAATGACGGGAATGGCAATACCGCAACCGACAGTAGTGGTAATGGAAATGATGGTAGTATTACAGGCGCAAGTTGGTCTACAGATTCCAGGTTCGGAAGTCATGCATTAAGTTTTGATGGAAATGATGATTATATTGATTTTGGGGATGTATTCGATTTATCAACTGGTTCAATTGAAATGTGGTTCAATCTATCCAATAACTTTGATAGTGGCTCTTCATCGGATATGACATTATTTTCAAAATATAAAACACAAGGCCCGAAAGAATATTCAGTAAAATTAAAATTTGAATCCGATGATGGTAAAATACATTTCATTATTATTAATGATGCTGATTCAAAAGATATTTATTCTGATTCGAGCTCCTGGGGCTCTAATGTCTGGTATCATGTAGCAGCTACCTGGGGTTCATCTGGCATGAAGATGTACATAAATAATTCGATCCAAGCTGATACAGATGTTTATACAGGGTTCTGGGGCGATAAGAATTCTGATGCGCATGTTGGAATACTATATGACGGATCTTCATATTTAGAAGACTTCGATGGTATTATTGATGAATTTCGAGTGAGCCAAGTTGCAAGAACAAAATTTATTGGATTTACTACTTCGGGATATCTTATTTCTGAACCAATCTATTCAGATACATTTATTAAATGGGAAGTATTAAATATATCTAAAACCGAACCGGATGGTAATCACTATATTAGAGTGGATATTTTAAATGGAGACACAGATGAAGTTATTGAAGGTTTTGAAAACTTGTTTGGAACTGAAATTGACATTTCGTCAATTCAATGGTATAACTATTCATCACTAAAATTAAAAGCCTATTTTAATGGAGATGGTAATAAAACTCCTGAATTAGATAGCTGGCATTTAGAAGGTACAACTACTATCTATAATAATATTATCCAAAATAATTACATTGGAATTTATTTAAATAATACATCTCCAATTATTTCTAATAATATAATAAAAAATACAACAACAATAGGTATTAAAGTTATGAATGCTTCACCTCAAATCGAAAGAAATGACATTTCTTCAACCGATAAAAATGGCGATGGGATTCATTTTGAAAATTCTTATCCGATTTTACTCAATAATACTATTCATCATTGTAATAATGGCATTATTATTAAAGATTCACCGTCGTTTGAAGATGCAATATCTATAACTAATAATACGTCCCCGGATAAAAACCCAGATCAAGATCTGACTTTCAAAAAAGGTAGCCCTAGTACATATACCGAGGAAAAAACTACATATATACAAGTCCCAAACTCAAAATATTCAACAATAAAGAACGCAACATTACAATTACAAGGATTCTTGGATGAAAATTATAAAGGAATAGGTTGGGGGGTATCTGATGCAAAAATAAGTGAAAATCCAACTATTGGAAGAACTGCAATTGCAACTGAAGGAGATAAGATCTATGTTGTATGGGAAGAGAATTCTAATATTTATTTTAATAAATATAATGGTAACACATGGGGATCGATAAATGATAGAGTGAATAATAATATAGATACTGCAAACTCGCCTTCAATTGCGGTGGAAAATAACATTGTGTATGTAATATGGGAAGATGATCGCAATGGCGATTTTGATATATATTTTAATAAATACTCAAGTGGTTCATGGGGAAATACCGATATCAGAGTGAATACTGATATAGGAACAGCAGATCAATTGGAACCGGCAGTTGCAGCAGATAATGGATATGTATATGCCGTATGGGAAGATAATCGAAACGGCGTTAATGATTACGATATTTACTTTAATGTGTATGATAGCGGTTTTTGGAATCCGAGTGACAATAAGATAAGTAATGATCTTGGAACATATTTCCAATGCTCTCCTTCAATTGCAACGGAAACGGACAATATATATGTAGTATGGGAAGATAATCGAAGCGGAAACTATGATATCTATTTTAATATGTATGATGGGAGTATTTGGGGAGATACAGATATTGAAGTTAGCAATGATCCGGGTTCAAATGATCAGACTCAACCCTCAATTGCAATTGAAGAACCTAAAAGATATGTCGTATGGCAAGATGATAGGAACGGCGATTTGGACATATATTTTAATAAATATGAAAGTGGTGATTGGGGCGAAACTGATATTAAAATAAGTAATGATGACAGAAATTATGCTCAAAAAACTTCTTCGGCAAGTTCAATTGCAGTTAATAATGGAAATATTAGTGTGGTTTGGTACGATTATCGAAACGATCAGGGCGATATTTATTTCAATACATATAATGGTAGTAATTGGGATACAACGGATTTTAAAATTAATAAGGAGGGGGGTACTCAAGGTTATGTCCAAAAATACCCTTCAATTGCTATGGCGAATAATGATACCTTCATCGTCTGGACAGATATTGGAAACGGAACTTATTTCAATGATTATAGATCAAATGAAACTCGATTAATCAAAGCATATCCCACAAATCCATATCTTGATGCGGGGAATGATGGTGATATCCAATGGAGCCATTCAGGTATTTTTGACAATACCGAAAAGGAAACAACTGAAGATATTACATCTGAATTAACTTCATATCTTCAAAAACTTGGAAGTGATCCAAATGAATTTGTATCTGTACCTTTAGTCTTCCATTCTGATACTGGAGGTGGATTACATATTACAAATATTGTCATAGTTTATGATCTTGACCTACCGATAATGGCATATAATGAAATTTCAAATTGTAATATAAGTTTATATCTTAAGAACATTGCCAATTTTATTACATATCAAAATATTTTTAATTCCAATAATATTTCAATCAAATGTGATAATAGTTCGGTAATGTTCGAAGGTTCTGAAATTTTGAATAGTGTTTTTTACGATTTTTATTTAATCGAAGAATCGAACTCAACTTTACTTAATACTGCTTACGATGAAGATAAATTATTTATCAATGATACATCAAATATTATCGTCAATTGGTACCTACATGTAAGATTGATCGATGCTAATGGTAACCCATTGGGGGCGAAGATTATATCAGTTACGAGTGAATTTGGACCTCTAATCTATGCTCAATATACATCCCCAGAAGGTTGGGCGAAATGGTTCATATGTACCGAAGTAGCTATCAATAAAAGTGATCGATTATATCATACACCACATATAATTACTTCAGATGGTGGGAATAATGTTAATGTTGTAATGCACAAAAATCAAATTATCACACTATATTATGGTAATAACTCCGATGTTGATTACAAACCAGATAGTGATGAAGTAAATAACAATACATTGTGGTTTAATGCAGGAGACTATGCAAAATATAATGAGCAGGTCTCTGGAAATAGTGTTGTTCATTATGATGAGAGTTATGACATAATTAACGATTTTGTCCCAACAAATGGAAACGGCTCTTATAAATACTATATCCGTGCAAGAACCAACATGGGAACATATATTACAGATGTAGATACATCTAACCCAACATTATTTGATATATCATGGCACCCAGATGGCGATTATGCTTTAGTTGTGGGTGATTCTGGCGTAGTCGGGAAACTTGAAAACGGGAGTTTGACTGAGATTTCAACTCATACTGCCGGGTGTTTATATGGAGTTGATTGGAAACCCGATGGCTCTGAAGCACTAATGGTCGGTTGGAATATGACATATGAACTCGAAAATCCAGCCGCAAAGTCTGTTATTCTAAAATATAATGGCACAACAATAACAGAAATTGAACATACTTCACATGATGATGATCCTTTATATAATGTGGCCTGGCATCCAACCAGTAATTATGCAATAATTGTAGGCGGTAACGGTAAAATTTTAAAATATACCTCCGGAAGTCCAGGAATCGTTTCTTCAGTTGCGTCAGGTGTCACTGAAGATCTGCATGGAATCTCTTGGAAACCAAATGGAGGTTATGCATTGATTGTCGGTGAAGATGGTAAAGCTTTAAAATACAACCATCCGGGAGGATCCGTGAATACATTATCAACTGGAACTCCAATTAGTTTATATGGTGTTTCATGGACAAATGATACTGAGGCATTAATAGTTGGTGATGAAGGTAAAGTATTAAAATATGATGAAACAAGTTTTACAGATATTGGCCAAAGTGAAACAAAACGTAACTTGAGAGATGTTTGTTATAACTCCCTAGATAATGAGACTGTAATGGCAGGTGAAAATGGAACCGTTGTAGTATATAATGGAACTATTTTTAATCGAGTACCAAGCCCAACAAGTAATTATTATAATGCAATCGCTTGGAAACCAGAAACATACAGTACATTGATTGTAGGATCAGGTACATATGATAATCAAATTATTGAACCTGTGAATAATACATATGGAATTATAAAAAGATATTTCGTACCAAGGATTAATTTGTCAGTTAATGATAGTGGAATGTTTTTAGTTAACGATGATTTTCATGAACTAAATAGTGAATATCGGTGGTACTCAACCCCCGAATTTACAACCGGAAGTGACTATTTAAGAATTCTGGCTTGTGATTTGGAAAAAAATTGGGATTCTGTCGAGGTCGATAAATTAATGTTAGCTCGTTTAAAAAATTCTACAGGCAATAAAACAGATATTAAACCAGGCCAGATCACAAATCCTTTAGACTCAGATACAGATAAGGACGGCATCGAAGATGGATTGGAAATTAGAAATGAAACATATTGGTGGGAAGCGGAAGATTTTTGCTATTATAATAATACCCAAGTGAAAGATGATGTATTGGCAAGTAATGCAAAATCAATTATTTCTATTAATGAAACAATAAATGAAACTATAAATATTAGTGCAGATTTATCTAACAATGGAGATTATGAATATTATGTAAAAGCTAAAAAAATCCAACATATATATGATGACTTCACTAATAACAATGTTGGAAATAATGGTGATCAACTGTGGACTATTGAAGGAGATTATGATGTTAATGATGGTAATTTAATTGTATCTTATTCCGATTCGCCAGGTGAAGCTCAACAGGTATTAACCCAGCTGAGAACTACTAAAAAATATACCACTTCTTCAAATTGGGAATTGGACTATAAAGTTGATGAAATTATTACTCATTTTTCACATTCTGGCCCGAATTATTATGGGATTTCGATATTTTTAACAGATGGTACAAACACTGAGGAGTATGTAATGGGCTATTTATCGACAGCCGACGATCCATTTCAGGAGATAGAAAATTGGTATTCAATACGTGTAGAATGTGACGGTTCATATGCCAGATTTTATAGAAAAGAAATAAATGGCTCCCATTTACTAAGGAAAATTGTTGAGCTCGATGATTTCAATGGTATTTACTTTGGAATGAAGGTCATTTTCTATTTTACAGGTGGAGGTGTGACTGAGGGCATTACAGTTTTATTTGATAATGCAAAAGTCAGTGATGGCAAGATGGAACTATATTTCGACTCGAGCTCTATAGGTACCTATGTTCTGTCCGAACAATACGAATGGTATTCAAAAGAGATCTCCGTACCTTATTCTACCGGAATCCACAATTTATATGCGCGGGATATTTCAGTTGATATTCCAAGCATTTATATTGACAAGGTTATGTTAGTTAATACCTCTGAAATGTATATCAGTACATTTTCAGATAATACACAATCAAAAGACATCACATTCCCAGGGGGTGGTGGATATAATAATTCTATTAATTTTTCCATTCCTAAGAATGCGATTGTAACAACTGCAACCTTCGAATTAAATGGTACTTCAAAACATATCGCATTGGTGGAAAATAATAGTGAACAACAGAAACCCGCAATCTACGAAAATAAAATTATCTGGCAGGATTATAGGAATGGCAATTGGGACATTTACATGTACGATTTAGGACCTGATAGCATATATAATACATCAGACGATGGTAATGATGGTAATGTCACACAAATAACCACAAACGCTTATCATCAAATCAATGCCTCGATATGGGGAGATAGAATCGTATATGAAGATAACCGCAATACTGGAATTGCCAAATGGGATATTTATGCTTATAATTTATCAACTCAATCTGAATCTATTATTTGTAACAATGCAAATAACCAAGTAAATCCAGATATCTATGGCGATAAAATCGTTTGGCAGGATGATAGAAATTATGGAAGTAACGGTTGGGACATTTATATGTATAATTTAACTGAATCCCAAGAAATCCCCATAAATATCGTAAGTGCAGACCAAATGACTCCGTCAATATACGAAAATAGAATTGTCTGGGCAGACTATCGCGACGAAGGAACTGGCAATAACTGGGATATCTACATGTGTGATTTATCGTATTCAGCTGAATTGTATAATGGTGACGATTTAAGAATTACTAGTACAGATACAAATTACTATCGCCAAAACCCGAAGATTCACGGTGATAAAGTTATTTGGGAAGAAGCTAAAAATGAAGGTGGGGACGTATTAACATTCTATATTTATATCTATGATTTTTCCGAGGGAAAGGAAAGTGTTGGCGCCAAACCATGGTTAATGAGAGCATCTGATTTATATGGCGACAAAATTGTATGGTCACGGTTAGGGTCGGGGTATGAACAAAATCTATACATTGACGATCTCTCAAGCGAGAAAGAATTAATAATAGATACGGATATAGATTATGTCGAATATCCCACAATATATAAGGATAAAATAGTATGGCAATGTGAATGGCAAAACTCCAATATTTCAATTTTAGATCAATTCTATACTCTTGATGTAACCGATGATGGTGACATCGAGTGGAACCATACCGAAGTGTTCACCATCCCTGAAACTACAATAAATCTAGCTGAAGAGATTAATGATTATTTAGCTGATGCAACTGATGATGATAGTGATGGATATATAGAGGTGCCATTGAACTTCACATCTGCTTATTCAGGGGTTTTAAATATCTCTAATATTAATATTTATATTGAATTTTTAACCGATCCCTTAGACCAGGATACTGATGGTGATTTAATTTATGATGGTGGCGAGGTCTATGGATTCTTCGGCATAGATATTCTCGAAGCCGAAGATGCAGTAGATATAAAGGAATGGAAGAATCCAGTTGCCGATCTGAACGAAATGTTTTATGATGTGCCGGTAGTAAATTTCATTTATCAAACAGGTGTGACATTAACGGCCTCATTGAATCATACTTTCATAGATACCGATGACAGTATTGTAGGTGAGGAATCGAGAGATAGCTGGATTACGTTAAGAACTGATATAGATACTACCCAACAATATAAATTATTAATTACCCCGTTATTACAAAAGACTGTTATGGACATAGTTACGATCCACACTGAGGATGGTTGGAAAACCAGAAAATTAGTGGGTGGTACAGTTGAATACAAAGAAATTGCAGTCTATGCAAATTATACTATCTATGATTATCTCAGGAAGGTTGTAGCCAATGCAACTTATCTAGTAGTTGAGCGGGTAGGTGGTGGAATAATTGAACCGGTAAGTGGCAGTGTTGACGAACGCCCGAATGTTATCGAAACAATTACCGGAGCAACATTGGAAGGAATACCTACTAATAAAGCCTCGGTAATGGCCTCGATGCATTATTCGGCAATTTATAATTTTACTCAAGATACAAATTATAAAATTACTATTGGTATTGACCTCACCTTAATTCCAGATTCGCTTAAGTCCGGTGGGAATGAATGCCCTGAGAATTTAGATTGGGACGAAATTTCGCTAATAAGAATAGTTGATCTGGATAATATCAGGGTTGAACGAATGGCTCTCAATCCATTATGCATAGATACGGATCAAGATCTATTAACAGACGGATTCGAGCATAGAATAGGTGGTTATCCATTAAATCCGGATGCGGACGGTGATGGCTTAAACGATTGGCTTGAAATTATAGTTGAAGGTACCAACCCCCTTTATCGAGATACCGATTACGATGGCATTCGAGACGCTGTTGAATTGGGGTGGACTCAGGGAAACATATCTATTACTCTGGGCGAAACTGACTCTCCAGGCTCATGGATGGAACGAACAGCACATTGGGAAACACCGTATGATTATACGAGAATTAACAATTTTGATGCTGATCCAACTACCACAACCAATCCATTTGATACCGATACGGATGAAGATGGCCTGCCGGATGGTTGGACAGATGGCTGGATTTATGAACCTCTCACAATTAGTTATCCACTTGATGAAGAGGAGACAAATAAAGATTTAGGGTATTGGCGATATTATCAAGAATATTGGAAAGATAGTGGTGAGATTGATAATATCATACAAATTTATGAAGGTGAAGACCTAAATCTTGATGGTTCTAACATAGGTGTAAATAATTGGGGTTTCGATCCGATCGTATTTAACCGCACCAAATATATGTCAGGCGAAACTGATGCTACCCTAAACGATACTGATGACGATAGTATGGTGGATGGATATGAAGTTTGGTACTCACATATTGAACCGATCTTCAACGAAACCGGAGTGTATATACTAGATCCAACGAATCCGAACGATGCTGATTTTGATTATGATCCAGCAGGAAAAAATGCAACGGTTGGAAATGCAGGTGGAACATCATTATTTGCATTGAATGAAAACACAGTCGCACGGGCTCAAAGGGTTAATGCTACTGATTATAAAGGTACGAATATAACCAAAGTAGCTGTCCATATTAACAGCTCTGTAAGAATGAGATTAGAAATCTGGGATACAAAATCAGGCCCACCTGAACCCAAAGATTGTCTATTTATCCAGGATCAATATGATGAAAGTGAAGACCAGGATTGGTATATTTTTGACATACCAGATGCGTTAATAAATACAACTATCTCAGTTTATTATTTCATTGTTATGCGATTTATGAGCGATGAGTATTCTTGGTATGGCAAACAGGATTGTGGTTATACCGGTGAAACTTATTACCAAAATTCTAATGGAGCTTGGACAATAGATAGTCCTGAAAACAAACTCGATTTTATACTACATATTTATGATTTTGAAAATGCTGGTGATAACTTAACAAATGTTAATGAATATATTGTGGGGACGAATCCAAAAAACAAAAATTCAGATAAGATTATAATTAATGGTAAAATATTTGACGATAAATTAATCGACGGTGAAGAGGTTGGATTCTTTCAGGACGGACCGCAAAGAAAAGTTGTATTTAGAACAAATGTGAAAGATGGGGCGATAAAATTCGATAATTACGGTAAAAATGATGCATATAAGCAGTGGGTATATTTTGCGGGTAATGGCGATAATGCTGGATATTATGGCTACGTCTATACATTATTTGATCCACCAAGTGATTATTCGGAAGTAGATGATGATAATATTAGGATTGATAAACTATATGATAATACAATAATTGTTTTTGATACTGACGACGATTTGGTATATGTGTGGTCTCCAAACTCTATGCAAGATCCAGATGAAAATGGCATTAGTAGAGGTACATGCCATGTATTTTCATCTGATTCCGCGCACCAGGGAATCGATGATAGTAAACTACCGAACACTGCATATCGCAACCAAGAGCGATATTTCATAGATCCGTGTACTTATGATACAGATCGGGATAATCGTATTGATCATGGAAATATACGTATTGATGATTGTGAAGCACCGGATTGGTATGCTGATCCGGACAATGACGGTTTAGTAAATGCGAAAGATGTTGATTCCGATAATGATGGGGTATTCGATAATGAAGAGATCTGGAAACGTTATGTAAATGGCAATTATGAACTTGTGGGTGATATTGATAATGATAATAAAGAATATTGTGCAATTGATACAGATTCAGATGGTGACATGATTCCTGATGGTATTGAATTTAATAAGCTGCAGGGTAAATTAGATACGGATGGTGACGGTTGGCAGAACATGATCGATCCTGATTTGGATGGTGACGGTCTGCCAGATGGATGGATTGATGGATGGGAATATGACCCATATACCATGAATGGTACAATAAATAGTTCAAAAATAAATAGTTTAAAAGATCCCGGTGAATATGAAGATAAGGATTATGATGGCATTAATGACACAGATGAAACCGATCCAATGAAATTGGATACTGACAATGATGGACTTTATGATGGCTATACGCTACCCTCTGATGCACTTAGCTTGCACCCACAGCTTAATCAATCATACAGCTGGTTTGTTAATTATATGCCTTCAAATCGTATTGGTGAATTAAACGCAACTACTAACAATAAAAATTCAGATACAGACGGTGATAATTTAATAGATGGCAAAGAGGTTTACGGTTGGTATATTTGGATCGAATCTCGGGCGCAGGTGCCAAGTAATTGGGAAATCTTTTATCAAAGACCTATGAATGGAACTCTCAAACGAGAACATGTAACCTCTAATCCAAAAAGTAGTGCGGACTCTGATGGCGATGGTCTTTATGATGATCAAGAGTATGCATATTCTAATACATCAAATAATGATACAGACAATGATGGATTAGATGATGGTCAAGAAAATTCCTTCGGTACATCACCCGTGGATCGAGACACGGATGATGATCTGGCGGTTGATGGTGAGGAATATACCAATGGTACCTCTGCAATAAATGATATAGATTCAGATGGCGACGGGCTTATGGATGGCATTGAATTTCATTACCATGCAAATGCATCTAATTCTGATTCAGATAGTGATGGTTTAAATGATATAGAAGAATATCGAATAATTCTACGTTGCAAAGATCTTATAGGAGTTAATCCAGATTATAATGCAGACGGTACTGATGGTAATAATTTCAATGATAACGATTCTGACGATGATGGTTTGTTTGATGATGAAGATGTAAATCAAGGTGGAGATTTGAAAGATTCCAGTGATTATGATCTCGACGAGGTGCCAAACAATATCGATAGCGATTCAGACAATGATGGAACACCAGATGGTGTTGATCCATACCCATTAGGATTAAACTGGGATCAGGATGAAGATGGCCTTAATGATTCATTTGAGCCTTTGTTTCAGCTAAATAATATTACAAATGATACCGACGGTGATGGTATTGAAGATGCTGATGAATATTTCCGGTTGGACAATGATGATGATGGATACTATAATGGCAATGATACCGATTCAGATAACGATGGTTTACCTGATGGATGGATTGATGGCTGGGGTTTTAAAGAAGATGATGTAGGTAATGATGACCCAAAAAGCATACCCGGTTGGGGTATACATTATAGTACTGGAGATAGAGATGGAGATGGAGATAACATCGATCCAGGTGAATACGAAGATAAAAATCTTAATGGCGAATGTGATAGTGATTTAGGTGAAACTCTTAGCCAAATGAACCTGACAGGTCTAACAGAATCAGATATACAATCTTTAATCGATGCCGATGGAGATTCAATTCCTGATGGTAATGAGACCGCAGTGGGCCAGAATCAAGAAAATAGTGCAATATTTGATCCATTTGATCCAGCAGATGAGGATTCTCATCAATTTGGAAGTTTAATAAATATAAAGAATAAAATTGATAATTTAAAAAACAAGAAAATAGAAGATTTAATACCAAAAGATTCTGAGAGTAAAAACCTTTCTATTGAACTAACTCTTACACATTATTATCGCACTGATGGAACGGTTTATAAAAGTTATGACATTACAGATCATCGTCTAAACGAACCAATTCCTCTCGACCTTGATCTGGATGGTGCAAATGAAGGGCAATCAGGTTATACACCAGATGATCCACTAAATGGTGGACGGGATTCTACTGTTTGGTGTGTATTTATAGAAGATGATGATTTAAAATATAATTTTAACAAACTTGTTGATCAAATGAATGACATTGGTAAATCATATTATAAATTGGATCATATAAATGCTTACGGTTTTAATCTTTATGTTGATGCAGATCCAAATAATGCACCTGATGGAAATATTAAAAGTGATTATATTATTGGCCTAACCTGTAAGATTGTAGATGATTCAAGTTATAATTATGATAATTTCAGTTGGGGTTTTAAAGCTGATAAAACACCATTCGATTCTAGTAATAATTTAAAAGGGGAATCGTTCTTTACTGCTATAGCTCCGAAACCGGGTGCGGCTGAATTAGATGAAGAAGAAGTGCTTTGGAGTATGGAGTGCTCTTCGCGTATGGTAAATAATCTTACACTGGTTTTGAATCATAATAATACATCGCTTGAGGTGGGAGCGGATTATTTATGTGGTGAATACAGGGCTAACTATAAATATACAAAAAATAAGACAATAGCAGTTTATGAAGTGATTGAAGAGCAAGGTATATCGTCTCGACAAATATATTTCAAATTCGATTTGAACACTACTAATAATTCATGGTGGGATATATACGAAATGGGATTTAGAGCTTGTGATGATGATGTCTATATTATGCCTGACTATGTTTGGATCGAAATTAATGGTGTAGAGGGAAAGGATATTGGTGTAAATAATGGTGTTCAATTAAATTGGGAAATAGTAAATGAAGATGATTTTCCATTTGATAAACTTCCAACAATGTTTGTTAGTTTTCCAGATGTACAATACCTGGAAATTGATGGCATACCTGAAAAGGGTGAAATTGTTATGTCTTCAGAAATACATTCAAGAGCTCAATATGTCAACCTTAATTTTAAAAATACACATCCATGGTCAGGAGGCCAATATAAATATTATTATCAATATGTAAAAGAATTTAGAATAAGTTTTGAGGGTAATTCCGGAATAGGAATAATAAAAAAAGCAGCTAAATCAGAATTTAAATTAAAAATGCCTTTCGATGAATTTGATTGTGGATTTGAATATGATGATACCGATGGAGGCCGTACAGCTCGTTTACCTAATGAAAAGTTACAATTAGTACTTTGGTTAGATGCAAATGCCGATAATAATATACGACCAAGATTTTTATATGGAACTGAACGGGGTGGACAGGATGCCTATATTAAGGTTACTAATATTGATGATGATGAAGAATGCATAACTGTCTTATTTGACAGTCCGATGATGAGACTTGACGATGGCACATTATTGTTAGATCTGGATGGAGTCAGTGAAATAACAATTGGCCGAAATTATGTAGGAGGCTTTGTAAGCTTAAGGTTAAAATATGCTGTTCACTTGGATATTTACGTTCCAAATGTGGAATACACAACGTATGGTTTAAAAGGATATTCACATATTGGTCTATATATGGATGTTAAAACATATTCAATAGGTCCTGATTTTCTAACTGGAAAATGTAAATATTTTGAAATTTTAACTCATTGGTACGATAGTACAATTGAAGTAATGACAATATTCGAGAACAAATGTATATTTACATTAAATATATATGATGTTACCGAAACAATTATAGAACCAATATTTCAAATAAAAGGGGTTAATGCTCAACACATATATGCAGTAATCGGCCAAAAAGAAGATTTAATCTATCCTTACTATAAATACGAAAGAACAACCGATTTCAGTTTATGGGCACATGCATATCTCGGTGGCTATGCAAGTATAAGATCTCTTGCAGCTAAATTGTTATTTACAGAACAGCATAACCCTGAAGGAAATATTATTGAGCTAAAATCTTATAGATCAGGAGAAATCAAATATGAATTTTATGATGGTGGGAAACTAAAAGATGCCGTGGAGACTCTTGATAAGATTAGTCTCGCTATTGATATTATTTTGACAGCATTTACCTTTGGAACAAGCAATGTGCTCTTAGTAGGAGTAAAAACAGCAGTAAAAGAAGGAGTAAAAGCAGGTGTTAAAATGGCTCTAAAACAAGTAGTAATAAATTTTGCTAAAACATGGTGGAAATATCCAATAGACATAACTA
>CBDVCJ010000075.1:0-14562 GCA_965372445.1 uncultured Thermoplasmata archaeon
TTGCTCCCGACTCCCAGGCTCTCGGTTGTTGACAAAGAACTTTCGCCTATCGCCTCTCCAAGAGCAATCCTAAAAAATATATACAGGCATTATTATAGGCGAAACAAATAATATCACTCAATGGGGATATAATTTTGGCAGGTAAGTTCATCGTTCTCGAAGGTATCGACAGTGTAGGAAAAAAGACCCAGGCACAGTTACTTGAAACGTACCTGAAGGACAGTAAAGGCATTAAGATCAAATTGCTGCATTTTCCGCAATATGAAACCGCCTTCGGTGCTCTTGTAGGTAAATATCTACGTGGCGAATATGGCAAACTTGACGAAATACCGCCCGAAATTCCGTGTCTGCTATACGCGTTGGATCGCTACCAGTTCAAAGACCAGCTTATTAATGACCTACGAGACGGAATTTATTATATTTCAGATAGATATACACAATCTAATTTTGGTTTTCAAGGTGCCAAACTTCAAGATCAAGCTAGGCGTGACCTGATACTGTGGCTCGAACAGCTTGAAAGCAGATTGCCGCAACCCGATCTGGTGCTATATTTACATATACCGGTAGAGATCTCGCAAAAATTGATGGCATCACGAAAGGATAAGGATTATTTACATGGTGCCGCTCAGGATATCCATGAGGGGGACCTCGATTTTCAAAATCAAGTAGTAGAGACCTATTTACAAGTTGCTAAAGACCGAAATAATTGGGTTCTTATTGATTGTGTAAAAGATAATGAATTGAGGTCGATCGAGGATATTCAGACAGAGATCCAAAATGTTGTTGCAGAAAGATTAAAGTTATAATTTGGACGGGTATGGGTTGTTAAAATCCAACTTCCAAAACCCGAATATTTTTCAAAATATCAAAACCAGTACAATAATGATATTGCCGCAAAATTATTCAATGCGTGCAGAATTATACAGGGTATTAAACTTCCTGATCGTTTCAAGATGAAAGCAAAGACCACTCCGATCATAAATAACGGAATAAAGCCAATTAATGAAAAATGTAAAATTGCAAACAAAAGCGCCGAGAAAACATACGCGACATAAATATTCCAATTTTTTGCTATAGCCGTAAATGCATAGCCTCTGAAAAAGAGCTCCTCGCCGATCGGCACAATAACTGCCGCACCCAGGATCAGTATCAAATACTCGTAAAGGTTCGCAGGAACGAATAAAGATGCAGAATCATCACCGGGCGGCATTAAGAACAATTCAAGTCCCCAGATAAGAATAAGAACTCCTAACCCAAAACCCAGCCATTTGAAAAAAACCGGGATTGTTGGAAATTTAGAAAGTCCGATCTCATGCATGGATAACCGCTTACCTTCGCGGGGCCGCACCACCCTTAAGTATGTAAAAACCACCATTGTTCCATTTCCGAAAATAAGTAAAATGACTATCGAAAGGGGCGAGAACAGTAGCGCTTCTAATGCACTGAGATCACTGAAGATCAGCTCTATATTGGGTGCAATTACAATAAGAAACAGCGCCACCATCGCCACCATCGCGCCAATGAATTGGGAGGCGATTAAAATAAATAATATATTCGGGATGCTGAGCGGGTTTTGAAAACTGCGGGTAATTCTGGTCGAAATTAATTTGGTTTTACAGTCTGGGCAGTGTTTTTCAGTATAGGGGATCTCTTTATGGCACTCGACGCATCTTTTTATGGGTTGATAAAATGCCAATGCCTGTTGGGCCTGGGCACCGTACCAGTATTGATAATATCGTTCTTCAGCATAAGTACGCCGCCTGAACACGAACCAGAGCAATAGCCCCAGCACCGCGCTCATAAATGTTAACATTATCCAGATGAGCCAGTTCTCGTCACGGTTACTTGCATCGTTATAGATCCAAGCTGCAACTGCGGTACGCACCATCAGTATTACTATAAAAACTGAATAATAGATTGAGTAATCCATCAAGAATATAAATAGGGTATGAAGTTATAAAAATTATGGAATTGTTTGAATAACGGGTTCAACTTTTGAGTCAGTGGAAGTGGATTTGAACTCGATAAGTTGTGAGTGACTCGAAGGGCGAATGGCGACCGTTTTGCGGTAATATTGTACAATGGCACTTGGCGAATGGCGTTTGTGAACATTCGCCATACGCCGCACGCTCTTCGCCCCACGAACTCACAACTATGTGATCATCCAAAAAACAAATAACGCAATGCAGTTGAAAATCTCTCTTTATATTTTTTTCAAAATAATTATATGGAAATCGGTAACTTTATAAAACAATTAAACAAGTGTACCAATCTTATTAAATAAACGTAGTTTAATTTTATTATATTAATAACAAAGTACAAGGAGGGTTCTCTATTTTTAAAATTACTAAAAAGTTAAAATATTTTATTATTATTTTAATTTTAAGTATATTAATTGCAGGTTGGAACGTCGGGTTCGATGCATTAACTCAAGACAATAGATCAAACACCGCCTTGAGCACCGGCTCTTATCCTCGGGGTACTGAAGATTATTATTGGGGACCAATTGAGGTAATATCCGAACCTGTAAAAGGTAACGATTTTAATACTCAACCCTCTCGGTATCCTCAGGTAGCGGTTGAAGATGATAAAATTTATACGGTTTGGTCAGATTCAACAAATCTTAATGGTTCTGGGGGTGATACTGATGTATTTTATAGATATTTTAATGGCAGTCAGTGGTCTGAAATACAAGTACTCTCAGAACCGGTAGCGGGCAGTAATACAAATAATGGGGCCTCTTTTCACCCGGATATTGCAGTTGAGAACGGTAAAATCTATGTGATCTGGGATGATAATAATAATACGAATGGTGCAGGCACAGATAAGGATATATTTTTTAGATGCAATCTTACTGGCTCTGGATGGGAAGATGTTCAAGTAGTTTCAGAACCGGTTCCTGGTAACAATTTTAATGATGGTGGTTCTAATGGTCCAGCTATTGTAGTTGAGAATGGTAAGATCTATGTGGTCTGGTATGATAGAAATAACACGAATAATGCTGGCACGGAGGAAGATATATTTTTTAAATGTAATCTTACTGGCTATTCTTGGGAAGAAGTACAAGTAATCTCAGAACCTTCACCTAATAAAGGTGTTAATATCGAACCCTC
Organism: uncultured Thermoplasmata archaeon; assembly: GCA_965372445.1. Classification (GTDB taxonomy): domain Archaea; phylum Thermoplasmatota; class Penumbrarchaeia; order JAEHCK01; family CBDVCJ01; genus CBDVCJ01. The sequence goes on from CBDVCJ010000075.1 coordinate 3,114, forward strand.
TATTAAACCAAGGATAGCAGTTGAAAATGGGGGTATCTATGTTGTCTGGCAGGATCAAAATGATACGAACGGTGCAGGAACATTTGAGCGTGATATATTTTATAGATGTAATCTTACCGGCTCTGGCTGGGAACCTGTACAAGTAATATCAGAACCAGTATTTGGTCAAGACAATAATTATTTACATTCTGATTCTCCGGATATTGCGATTGAAAACGGCAAAATCTATGTAGTCTGGCAAGATATTAATAATACAAATGGTGCAGGATCGGATTGGGACATATTCTACAGATGTAATCTTACAGGTTCCAATTGGGAAGACACACAAGTAATCTCAGAACCTTTAACCAATAAAGATATTAATACCGGCCCGTCTATGTATCCTGCAATAGCAGTTGAGAATGATATAATATATGTAATTTGGTTGGATTGGAATGATACGGACAACTCAGGTATTGATTCGGATATATTCTTTACCTACAATGCCAGTAGTAGCTCCTCCTCTGGTAGCGGAAGTGGCAACAAATGGTCTGATGTAGAAGGAATCTCAGAACCGGTTCCAGGTTCAAATCTAAATATAGGTTATGCTGAGGATTATCCCTCTGCAATTGCAGTAAATCACGGTAAGAGCTATGTTATTTGGGGAGATGAAAACAACACAGATGGCTCAGGTGTGGATTTGGATATTCATTATAGAGGCATAACATTTTTGCCACCGTTTTTAACTCAAGGCAGCGTAACACCAACCTCAGGTAATACTTCCACGTGGTTTAATTATACAGTGACATATGGTAGCGCGAATAATGATACAGCAATATATGTAAAATTATGTATTGATGGCATAAATTATACAATGATAGAGGTGGATAAAGATGATAATATATATTTAGACGGTAAATTGTATTATTATAATATTACTCATTTAGGTGTCGGGATCCACACTTACCAATTCTGGACTGCCGATGGTTCTTATACAAGATTTACATTGCTAAAAAATAACCCTATGGTATATAATACGCAACCCAATATTACGACCGACGATAATCTTACAGCCATAGAGGATATTTATTATGAAGTGAGCTATGAATATGAAGATATTGATAGAGAAAATGTGGGACAACCTGGCCATTGGAATTTTTCAAGCAATGCTAGTTGGTTAAATTTTGATAATATTACTGGTAGGCTCAGCGGCACCCCAACCAACAGCGATGTTGGTTCCTGTTGGGTGAATATTTCAATTAATGATACAAGGGACATGGATTCTACGAATTTTACCTTATCAGTATTAAATACAAATGATGACCCTGTAATCAACACGACAAATATCGAATTTACCTATGAAGATGAGCTCTATGAAGTAGATTATAATGCAACCGATATTGATAATCCATTATCGGATCTAACATGGTCATTAAAAACCAATGCGACTACATGGCTAAATTTTGATCCTTCCACAGGTATACTTAATGGAACGCCAACAAATGATGAAGTTGGTAACTATTGTGTAAATATTTCTGTTAATGACAGCGAGAACGGCGAGGTTTTTACAAACTTTACATTAATTGTATTAAATGTTAATGATCCACCAATAATCATTACCGAGGATGTTCTTACAGTAAATGAAAGCAAATTATACCTGGTAGATTATAATGCAACTGATATTGATCCGACTGAAGATACTTTGACTTGGTCTTTATATACCAATGCTAGCTGGCTGGGGATCGATTCCGGTACTGGTGTACTTTCTGGTATTCCAACTGAAGATAATCTTGGTTTTTATGGAGTTAACGTATCAGTTAATGATGGTAATGATGAGATGGATTGGCATGAGTTTATATTGACTGTTGTAAAAGGTAATGAACCGCCAATTATTACAACAACCGATGTAGTTTCTACAACTGTTGAGGTATTGTATCAAGTAGATTATGATGCTATTGACGACCGCACACCCCTTGATCAATTATTATGGTCGCTGAAGACTAATGGAAGCTGGTTAAGCATTGAAATAAATACTGGCATACTTAGCGGCACACCTACTCTTGGTGATTTAGGTTGGCATTGGGTAAATGTATCCGTAGGCGATGGAGAGGGCGGCTTCGATTCCCACAATTTTACATTAATTGTTTATTTAACCGCGAATCTTCCACCAAAAATAACTACAGAAGATGTGACCAACGCAATAGTTGGTATTTTATATTCTGTTGACTATGAAGCTACTGACGACCGCACACTTGTAAAGTATTTACAATGGAGTTTAGAAACTAATGCATCTTGGCTTAATATTACTACAAATACAGGAATACTTAGCGGCACACCTGAATTGAGCGATTTGGGTTGGTATTGGATAAATATATCTGTTAAAGATGATGAAAATGGATTAGATTTTCATTATTTTATTCTTAAAGTTTTAAATGTGCCGAATAATGTACCTGAATTAACTGATCCGACATTAAAACCATCCGAAGGAGATATAGAAACTGATTTCGTATTCTCTGTTCATTATTATGATGCGGATGGCGACCCACTAGAGTCAATAGAATTAGTAATTGATGATAAAGAGTTTACAATGACATTAAAAAAAGGCGAGAATGCCTCAAATGGTCTTTATGAATATAAAACCAAATTATCGGTTGGGAATCATACATATTATTTTACAGCTTCAGACGGCATTGATAGTGTGGGTACCGACACATATATTACACCCGATATTAGTAATGTTAGTGATGATAAAGATGATGAAACAGCTTGGGACTGGCTAATTTGGCTTGTTATATTTGTGATAATCATAATTATTGTATTAGTGTTATTACTTATTTTCATGCGTAAGAAGAAAGCTGAAGAAAAATCCGCCGTTGAGGAAGAAGAGACCCCGCCTGAGGAAGAGCCACCTTCTGAAGCACCTTCGGAACAGCTACCTACACCAGAAGTACCACCAGTACAACCTCCGCCACCAGAAGTCCCGCCAGAACAACCACCATCAGAAACACCACCCCCTGAACAACCACCAATCACTGAGGTTACCCCTCAAGTCACAGAACCCCAGGTCGAGCCCGCACCTTCGCCACAACAGGCACCAATACCGCAGGTGGAAGAACAAACAACACCTCAGGTTGAACCGCAACCGCAAGTTGAAGCGCAAGAGCCCGCTGTGGAGCCACACGAAGTGCCACAACAACAGCCGGTGCCCAAAGTTAAAACACAACCAAAAATCGAAGAAGAAGATGCTTGAGTCAGTGGTTCACCTCGTGGTACCCCCTAATTGGATTGTTTGTGAGGTGTTTGATGGCCGACAACCCAATTAAATCCAAAATCCCAATTTCAAAATCCAAACCCGCTAACTGCGCGTTAGGCGGTATGGTTTTTTAATAACCTTTTTTCGAGGGTCGTCAAAATAATGCCACACCGGCGCGATTTGTTTGGTTCTCAAACCATATCGGGACAAAGCCAACCAAGCAGACTTCGTAAAACCGACGCCAGCACGTTGACTATTTGACATTTGGGTTTTGGATTTGTTTTGGGCTACGGCAACTTGCTAAAGCCAAGTTGCCTCGCGTTATAAATCCCTTCGGGATTAATAAAGTTGGGGTTTTGGATTTTGGATTTCATAACAATATTTGACCATTTTAGATGATATAAAAAAGTACATAATGTGTAAATTAATTAATAAAAAATTTTCGAGCACACTCAAACCGCTTTCCGTATCTTTCTGGGCGGTGATTTTTTCGGCGGGCTTTTTTCGAGTTTCGTAGAGTCGAAGCTAGTTAAGGATCTCTGGACTTGTTTCGGGCTTGCTGGGGGGGTTCGCCGAGCTGGTAGATCTTTTCCGTCCTCCAACTTATCAATATCTTCGGGGGAAGTCTCATCGTATTTCAAAGGTTCATTTAATAGCAGCGCCCTGGCTTTCAAAGTGCTGGACCTCATAGGTAAACCGGTCAACAGACTGCGGCGGCGCTTGTAGATCATATTGTCACCCAACTTGTCATCGTCAGTTGGATATTTATGGCGACCGATCTCGACCGCATCCTCTTCCATTGCCTTGGAATCCATAACTTGAAACCCCAACGCAAAAAGGAAGATCGCCATGGATAGGATCAAATACCCAATGGTTTCAGCGATCTTGCGCGGCTCGGTCGAAAATATCATGATCGTGTAAATAAAAAACGCGAGCCCCAGCATTAAAAATGGCAGTTGAATGATGAAATATTTTGAGCGTGTTACATTTATCTTTTTGTGTTCTTCAAGGCATCTTTTGCAGAACACACGCTTTAATAAATGCAGCCGTACTGCAGTTTTACACCGGGGACAATAATTAATCTCAACCATTATAACCACATTATTTCCAAGTCAGGGTCTCCAATTTCCGGTCTTTTTTTGTTGTTTTTTTATACTCGCGATAATGCTCTTTACATAGATGGGCATTACTCGAATCGGATTTGAGCTTCAGGTCGGGCAAAGCTTTCGAGACCTTCTTAGTGGATAACGACCTTTTGACCTTATTTTCACAATCGACAACGTCGCAAATTTCTCTCTCGGCACCGCGTTTGGATTTACGAATGATATCACTCAACCTTTATCCTTTAATAATTGATGAACATATATTTGAAAATATTATAATCGCTTTGATTATTAATAGTTTGCGGAAACCACCATTAGCTAATTATTGAATAATGACCCCATTGTCCACGACAAGTTTGCCGTTTTTTATGACCTTATCTATCAAGTTTATTGAAAAATGATAGGGGATATGAACGTGATTCGGTACATCTAATATTATTATATCGGCTTGTTTACCAACCTCTAGACTTCCTACATGGTCTGCACGGTTGATGGCATGCGCGGCATTGATCGTAGAAGCCACAATTGCTTCCGACGGCAGCATTTTTAATTTATAACATGCAAGCGTGATGATGAATTGCATGGATTCGACCCAACAGTTAGGGTTGAAATCCGTTGCCAATGCGACCGGCACCCCAGCCTCGATCATTTTGCGCGCGGCCGGATAGTTGTTCGACATTAAGGTGAATGGTGTGGCGGGCAATAATACCCCAATTGTTGTGGACCCTGCCAATGCCTTAAAACCTGCGTCGGTGGTCTTTTCCAAATGGTCGGCGGAAACCGCTCCCAATTCCGCAGCTAATTGCGCACCACCCAGCGCGGTTAATTCATCGGCGTGAAGTTTGGGGCGCAGCCCAAATTTGGCAGCCTGAGATAAATATCTTCGGGATTGCTCGATAGAAAATACATTCTGTTCGCAAAAAATATCGCAAAACTCGGCCAACCCTGACTCTTGGATCTTCGGCAGCATCTCGGAAATTATGTGCTCGAGGTAGCCATCAGCGTCATTTTCAAATTCCAGAGGTACAGCATGCGCGCCTAAAAAAGTCGGGGCAATATCAACGGCATGACTATTTTGTAATTCCCGGGCAACCTCTAACATCTTAATTTCGGTTTCGGTATTTAGGCCATAACCCGACTTGGCCTCCACGGTGGTAGTTCCGTTCAATAGCATTGTATTCAGGCGTTTGGTGGCAATTTCAATTAACGCGCCACGCTCTGCAGCTCTCGTGGCTTGGACGGTGCTTAAGATCCCGCCGCCTTGTTCTAGGATCTCCAGGTATGAACGCCCTTCAAGTTTCAGTACCAGCTCATTTTCTCGCGTGCCTGCAAACACCAGATGGGTATGAGGGTCGATAAATCCCGGAAGCGCGGTCTTGCCGGCACAATCGATTATTTTGGTTGTTGACGAGAGGGTCACTTGGCTGCGTAATTCGGCGGTGGTCGCGACTGCAACGATCTTATCGCCTTGGAGTGCGACCGCACCTTTTTCGATTATGCCTAGATCCTGCAGATCATTCTTGACGCGTGGCGAGTCGTTATTTCCAATTAGAGTCAATAGTTCGTTTATATTTTCGAAAATTGTGGCGGCTGCCGGTTGTGAGCTATTGGCCATGAGATATTCTCCGATTTATAGTTCATTTCGATTTTTAAAATCAATCTATCAAGTATAAAATCTGATTATATATATTATTTTAGCTAAGATTAATATCGATAAAAATTCAACCTTGAAAATGAGCTAATACAATCTAATTTTCAGTTAGACTACTAAATAACAAAAAGGCACGTGTGTGAGAAACAGTATATTATGAGGGCAAGTCCGAACTAGGCTTTTCCGAGTATCCTACAGACTGTAGTTCCACAAGTTGGGCATTTCCCCTTCATCATCCTCATTTTATTCTTAGTTACAACCTCGTTGCCATCTTGGATCTCGACATTAGCTTTGCATTTCATGCATCGACCTGATGTCATTATTACGCCTCCTAGATACGATAACGAATAGATAGGGATAGCAGTAAAACTATTAATATATTTCTGTAAAAATCGGGCATTATCACTCGATTTGCTGTAAATACATCAATGGATAGTCCAATTCTTCGATATATTTTAATCCTGAAATTACAACAGTGTCTTTATATCTGATCTTTAGATCTACTTTCAGCATGTTCCCGGATAGGGTAATATAATCATATTGATCGCGTTTGACGCGAAGGTGTGCTCGATCGATCTCGACCTTGATATCTTCAACAAAAGGCTGCACCCTCGCACCTTCTTCAATGGCTTGTTCCAACACACCGACATTCGCATCGCTCACCGGAGAGCCGACAAATTGATGGTAGATCGTACCTAATTTTATGCCTGCCTCAAATGCTGCGCGTTCCGAATCTGAGCAGTGAAAATATTTCTCGCCCGGGTCGTTTGTAAAATCCGACATATACTACACCTTCCAATATGAACACAAATTGATTCCGAATATATCAATTGTTATAACAATCTTTCTTTTGTTATTGTGATTTGATCGTGAACTTTGAGCCCAAAAACGGTCCTAGTACAATATATATTACGATAAGTATCAATGTAATTGCGAGAATAAACATATATAATGGGTATTTGAAAATATATGATAATATTGCAAGTATAACCGGAATGCCAAAAATTGCGCGGTAACTGGTAGGTAATTTTGGATATCTAATATCGCTCACCATTAGAATAGACATTAAGGTAATAATTGGTAAGACGACCACAGGGTAGGTCTCCATCTCGAATTCGGGAGTCATGATCATAACAATGAAAAGCGCCATTGCGGGTGTGGGCAGCCCAAGAAAGTACTTGGATTTATAACCTGAATATGCAAATCGGGCTAATCTTAAGATCCCGAGCCCCAGCACAAAGAAGCTTGCTAAAACAGTTAGCGTATTTTGCCAGTGCGTAAAACTTGTGTGTTCCGGTAAATAGAATATTGCATATAATAGTACAGCGGGTGCGAAACAGAACGATACCATATCGGCGATCGAATCCAGATATTTTCCCAGGCTATGTTTTGATCTGAAGTATCTCGCGACCACGCCATCCACCCCATCAAGTACCACACACACTAAAATAAGCGGAAATGCGTTGTGAATTGCACCGTCAATTATATACATAATAGCTAAAAATCCAATTAAGCCATTGAATAGGGTGACGATATCTGCGATTGATATCAATTTCAGGATCTTCAACATTTACTTCGCCTTATTTTTATCAAACCATCTTTGCTATAATAGATACACCAGCATGTACGCGATCTCCTGGTTTTACGTTCGGTTTTATCCTAGCGGCAGGTACGATCAAGTCCACTCTTGATCCAAACCGAATGATACCCAGTCGTTCTCCTCTGGATACGTTCTGATCTTTGGTTACATATGGCACGATCCTACGCGCAAGAATGCCTGCGATCTGGATAATCTCGACCGTGCCGAGTTTCGTGGTCATTGTAATTATTACACGTTCATTTTGGTCTGAATCTTTATCAAATGCTGGTTTGAAACCGCCCATTTTATGGGTGACATTACTAATTTTACCATCAATAGGAACTCTATTTACATGTACATTATGAACATTCATAAAGGTTGTAATTTTATAACTTTTAGTTTGTTGTTTCTCAACAGCCATAATTTTACCATCTGCAGGTGCAACAATGTATTTTGGATTCTCCGGAGGCACACGTTCAGGGTCTCTGAAAAAGATCATAAAAAATCCGGTCAGGATGAACCACGCTATTGCTAATAATAATAGATAAATGAGGTTGATAATTAAATAGGGTACAACTGAGATTATTCCCAATGTTAGTGGAATAACAATCCAGGATATAGAGCCTTTGGCAAGTGGCATAGAGTTAAATCTCCTATGGTATATTAATTTAATTGCCTCTTTTAGGTGTTAGGTGATGGGTGATAGGTGATAGGTCTCACCTCGGGAGCTCGGGAGCCGGGAGCTCGGGAGCGCGAACGGGAGTAACGAGAAAGGGTACCATACCTATTAATTTCGATACTCCCGACGGTGGTATTTTTACTCAGACTCCCGTGTTCCCGCTACTCCCGATTAATGACATTCCTTAGTAATGTCCCTATAACCTAAGACCTAAAACCTATAACCTTTTAAATTTAGGCACGAGATAAGCTTATTTTGCCAATAAGAGGCTCTGCCCCGTCATTTCAGATGGTTTATCTATGCCTAATAATTCCAAGATCGTAGGTGCAACATCACTCAAGCACAAACTTTCGTCATCATCAAGCTGTCGCAATTGATGTTTTTCGGATGATATCAAAATCAAAGCTACATTATTTGTGGTGTGGGTAGTATGAGATTCGCCGTTTTCATAATATATCATCTGCTCGGCATTACCATGATCTGCAGTTACTAATGCAATACCATCTAAGTTTTGGATCGTTGCAATCACTTCACCTAAATATTTATCCACGGTCTCTACTGCTTCCACTGCCGCCTCGAACACACCGGTATGACCTACCATATCCGCATTGGCAAAATTTAGGATAACGACATCGAATTTACCGGAATCCAGCTCTTGAATTACTTTAGCCTTAACTTCTTGCGCGCTCATTTCGGGTTGAAGGTCATAAGTCGGGACTTTCGGCGAGGGTATTAATATCCGGGTCTCGCCCTCGTTGGGTGTCTCATACTCACCATTGAAGAAAAAAGTTACATGTGCATATTTCTCGGTTTCGGCAATCCGCAGCTGTTTGAGGTTATTCTTGCTCAAAACCTCGCCAATTGTATTTTTTATTTCGAACGGTGGAAATGCTACGGGCGCCACGATATTGGCTTCATATTGCATCATGCATACATAATGCACTTTGGGGGGTATACGCCTGTCAAACTCATCGAAAGTCTCATCCAGGATCGCATGGGTGATCTGACGGGCGCGGTCTGCTCTGAAATTGTAGAATATCATCACATCACCATCTTTGACAGTTGCAACTGGCTCTGGTTTAGTATTTAAGTTCTCCATTATGACGGTTGGCACAACGAATTCATCGCCCGCACCTCTTCGATACGATTCGTCTAATGCCTCGAGCGCCGAGCTCGCATGCAGACCCTCGCCAAATATTATCGCATCATACGCTTTTTTGATACGGTCCCAGCGTTTATCGCGGTCCATGCCAAAATATCGGCCGCCCACAGTAGCGATATTACCAATCCCTAATTCATCTCTCATTTTCGATTCTAACGCTTTGATGAATTTCCGGGCGGCTCTAGGCGGCGTATCACGACCGTCTAATATTGCATGTATGTAAACATTCTCCAGCCCTTTCTTCTTGGCGAGCTCGAGCAGTGCAAAAAGATGGTCGATGTGGCTGTGCACACCGCCATCCGACAAAAAGCCCATAAAATGTAAATTGGTGCCCTTTTTCAAGGCGATATCCATAGCTTCATGAAATACTTGATTGTCATAAAATTCGCACGATTCGATCGAGTTATTTATACGCGTCAAGGGCTGATATACAACACGACCGGCACCTAAATTAAGATGACCCACTTCGGAATTGCCCATTTGGCCTTCCGGTAAACCCACGGCACGATCTGCAGCTTTTAAGATGGTATTTGGGTATTTAGCTCTGAGGCCGTCCCAAACTGGGGTTTCGGCATTCGCGATCGCATTACCTTCCTCTTTAGGGTTCAAGCCCCAGCCATCGAGAATTATTAGCACCAATGGTTTCTTGGTCTGTGGCAAGGTTTTGACCTCCATGATATATCCACATTATAATGTGTTTTTATATAAATGGATTGTTATCTTATGAATTTTGGTGAGCTTGGTTTGTTAGATGTATATTGGGATTGAGGATTAAGGATTAAGGATTAAGGATTGGGGAATGGCATAGCAGATAAGAGATTAGAGATTGGAGATTTCCTTCGGAAAGGCGAAAGACGATAGGCGTTAGGCGAAAGCAAGTCTCATCTTTTGCCTTTTGCCTTTCATAAAGCGGGCTCAAATCTTGTATCTCTAATCCCTTATGGCAACCTCCAATCCTTAAAAAATTGCGATTAATATCAATCTTAATTAATTAGCAATTTTTTTCAAATGGGGATCATAAAATTAATTGGAACAATAAATACAACTACCATAGCAATAACGATCCCGAGCGTTATAGCTAAAAAATTTACCTCATCGTTGTCTATCCATCCTTTGTTCTGCATTGATGCACCCAATAAACTATCTATCTGGCACCCGACGAATCCGATAATTATCGGTATCAATAAGACCCCTAAATATAATGGCGGGTGCTCGAGCGGTGTCGGTATTAGCCAGTCATTCGTGAGCTCGGAGATCAAGAGCCATCCTAATATCGAAGGAATGAACGCGCCTATTAATGCCGAGAACTGGCCGAGCTTTGAGATCGCGCCATTCGTACCGGCCGCTACATGGCGCTTGAGGTCGGTGATCAGTACCGGGTTATCGGTCAAGAGCCCGATCTCGTTCGCAAAGGTATCCGAAGCTGCAATGCTGATGCTAGCGATATACAAGATCGTGGCGTTATAATCCCCTAATAACGCTCTCGAAAATGCGATCAACGCTGGAAATGCGCCATTAGCAAATACGCTTCTAATACCACGCTCACCTTTTTTTCCTTGGGCGACGCCTATTGATTTTTTATATTCATAATTAAATTTTGTTACAATAAAGGTAATAGTTAAAAAACAGATCAGGGTGATCAACCAATAAATATCCGCAAAAATCGCAATTACAATACCTATTCCAAATGCCATCAACCCGCCTTTGAAATCGAGAATATCGTATTTAAATGCGAACCCGGCCAGCATCGAACATAATATTAACGATAACAATAATTCTTCGAAAGTATGGTCTGGGATAGTAAATAAAAAACTTTCAATCAGATTCATTTTTTGGGCTAATTGAGTAATCAGTTAAGTACATTGCGTTTAGCTTGAACCACATGTGAATAAAAAAATTGGGTTCATCTCCCAATTTAGGGAAAGATAGTTATTATAGTGGCAAGATAGGGCTGTGGTCTGTGGTGTGTGGAAATACCAAGACAATTAAAGATAGAAGATAGAAAATGGAAGATAGAGATTAATTGGCTCTAGCTTCCATCTT
>CBDVCJ010000076.1:0-14426 GCA_965372445.1 uncultured Thermoplasmata archaeon
GTTTTCAAATACTCTTCAATCTTTAGGGCAATGTTTTTGCCAATACCCGGAAGTGCCTCTAACGCTTTTAAGCTCGCATGATTGACATCAAATGGATACGTAATACCGGTCAAACTGCGGTAGCCATGGTCAGTTATAACAACGTCAATGAATCTTTTTTCGGACGGTAAATTTTGTGGGAGCTCGATCTTGTATGGTATGCCAATTAAAATGGGGTAAGTGCCTATCTGACGTGCATAGGTTAAATTGCCAACGGTTTTTTCCAGATATCCCTCGCGTAAAATCGTACCTTCGGGCACTAACATTTTAAGCATTTCATAATCTATATCTTGACGGATTCGGGCCTTATATTTTTTAAATAAATTATGATATTTCCCGATCTTAAACTCATTCTTATGATCCCAATCCAATACCAGTACCTGGCGGAGATTGATCCTTCTTAACAACAATTTTTCTGCTAATATCGACTTCAAAAATTGGTAATTAATTTCGTAAGTAGTTTTGGATTCACCTTTCAAACCGGCCACGAAATTTAAACCTGGTAGTAATTTTGGCATGCCATTAGGTCCGCGCTCGGCGCCATATCTATTTAATAGCTTGATCGCCGCCATAACGTCGTTGGGTGTGGCATTAAGATTGTTGGCCTTCTTTACTACCGGATCGGCACTTTCTATGCCAAATGATAATACATTACCGCTTGTGCAATACTCAATAATTAGTTTAATGATCTCAGTCGCTGTTTTTGGATGGGCAGCAATAAGTGCAGGATTCGCATTGTCTAAATGCAGAACTTTCAATTTTGGTGCTGCTGCTCTAATTCCTTTCAATAATTTTTTGACCTGTTCGGGGTTTGGGTGCGGTGTCTCGGTCTTACCTATGCCTTTAGCGAAATATGAAAATATACACGATTGCGCACCCACCCTAAAATTTTTCACACCATATTTATACAGTATTTTTACCTCGTTTGTGATGGTTCGAGGCGTTCGAAACAATGGTTCACCATATTTAGGCTCAAGACAGAATGAGCATCCCCCCGTAAAGAATCGTACACAGCCCTGTGAGGCTTCGAGCTCTGCGATCAACGGCTGCGGAAAATCGGGATGAAATTTGACAATCTCGGCACCCTTTACAGCCCAGGCCGATAGCTCATGTGGCGTGCGCGGCCGATCCGAGAATTCATGATACGTTAAATAATCATATATACAAGCATCCAGGTCGCCTTTCACCACGACATCAAAAAGATCTAAAATCGAATCCGGGTCGATAATTTTCTTACCACCACCCTGTGCAAACCCGAACCTAGCTGCAGACCCCCCGATGATCTTGAAAATATTAAACTTCCGGGCAATTTCTGTCGTTTCACGAAATGAGATAGGTGTGCCACGGAGATATTTACCAGGGACGATCGCACCTGCAATGATGATCATAATTCTTGATCTATTCAGTAGTTTTAGTTTATTGGTACCGTTCCTGTATTCATCAATTGTTATATAGTTCAGTTCATGGCCTGCATCTCGAACCGCCCCATAGATATATCTAGGATACGGTGCAATATAAGGTGGAACTCCTAAACATGAGGGCTCATCAGTATAGCCGTCAATTAATGTGATCTGCATTGTTAATTCGATAATATTAATTAATATTTATAATTTGTATTATTTTGAGTTAATTATGAACTAAACATTTATGTTTCTTCTCCCGATTTTGGGGAAATAGAATTTTATTACGAATATCTTAATGGCGATTTTTAGTGGCAAGTTTGGGATGTAGTATGTGGACACTCACTTCGTTCGCTTGTGGTATGTGGGAAGATATTAGAAGCAAGAAGATGGAAGCTAGAGCCAATTAATCTCTATCTTCCATTTTCTATCTTCTATCTTCAATTGTCTTGGTATTTCCACACACCACCGCCCCATCTTGCCACTATAATAACTATCTTTCCCTAAATTTGGAGAAGAGCTATATTTATTAATTATTTAACAACCTATTTTAATAGATGGGAGCCATCACAGGATCTCGCAGTCTGCAACCTTTGAAAACCTTCACGGCACATCGCAAATTCCATACCAAATTCATCGGCCAGATCTCGAATTTCACTCATAATTTCAAATCTCATTTCTTTTGGCAGGTATCTAGACCTGTTTATGAACTCCGAATTTACCAAATATAATCTTTCTAAAAGTTCACGTTGGTCCGTCAACGCGGCCATCACCCTTCTTAAACTATCCGAGCGAGCTTTATAGGTTGAGGATGTAATGGTATTTACACCAATGTTGGATAGCTTTTCCATTAGTTCTCGCGGGTATTCATTTGAGCCTGGGATGATCGGGTCAATCCTAACCATACAATTGATCTTGTTCTTAATTAAAGTTTCAACCGCCATTAATCTTGCTTTGGGTGGCGGTGCATTTGGCTCAAGTTTGGTGGCGAGGGCGGGATCGGAGGTTGTAATTGTCATTGTAACCACCACATTTAATTTCTGTAAAATATCTATGTCTCTAGCTACGAGATCCGATTTGGTAACGAGCAGAACTTTAAAATCATAGTCTCTAAGTAGGTTTAACATTTCACGGGTTAGCTTCAATTTACGTTCCATTGGCGGATATGGGTCCGAACTGTTGGCTATGGAAATTGGATATTTGGGGTCTGCCTTTTCCAGATCTTTTGGCAGTAATTTAATAAAATTCTGTTTCGATCGACATTCAAAAGCTCTTGGAATATATGTTGTTATATAGCAATATTTACACTTATGTTCGCAGCCAGTATACGGAGAAAGGCTGTATTTCATGGGACATGTACAATATTTACCTTTCCAGGGGTCGAAGATTCTTATGAACATGATAAACCATGATCGATAATGTATTACATGTTATAAAAATTTGAGATTAATTACCAAAAGTGGATTGGAGATTACCTATGGAAAGGCGAGAGACGATAGGCGATAGGCGAAATGTGCCAATTTATATCGGGAGCACGGGAGCAACGGGAACCCGGGAATCCGGGTCCCCAGATCTCGTTCGTGTTCCCGCAGTTCCCGGTTGTTGACAAAGAACTTTCGCCTTTCTTGTGACAAACTCTAATCTCCAATATATATGAAATATTTACCACTGAATCGTGATAGTAAAAAAAAATACGAGTTGTTAATTTCAGCAATTTCCATTTTGTTTTATTGATTGGTCAATTTTTGTTAGCATTTTCAAGCGTTGAACATGTATATAATCCTCACGTTCACGTTGCGCTAGTTTCTGGCTACATCGTAACGGACAGATCTTGACTTGTGCACAGATAAAATGCTCTATGGGTGCATTATGCATTCTACATCCATTCTTATCATAGTCACTGAAATATATCCGCCATAGCGGGCGGGGCCTGTCGTCAATGAGCTTGAGACTATCATCCTTAATCATTTAGATCTCACTCCCCCACGATCCAGTTAATGATCTCTGTCAGGGTTTATTGAATTCATTTTACAATGCTAATTTATTGTTTATAATTTGAAATTTATCCAAATAGTATTATTAATACTTATAATCAGATAAAATCAGATATATTAAATTTATGGGTAATTTTACATTTTTTCAGTAATTTTGCTGTTTTTTATCAAAAATAGCTAGATTTTACAGGTTCAAACCCCTGTTATTACCTCTTCGGTACGCGGCTTCTCGAGCATGGTTTTGATAACCTCGCCAAGACGTTCTATTCCCTCTTTGATATCATCATTTGTTGCGTGGCTGAAATTCAATCTCATTGTATTTTCGCCGCCACCAACGGGGTAGAATGGCGTGCCATAAACAAAAGCAACCTTTTTAGCTATTGCGTCTTCAAATAGTTTTCGGGTATCTATTCCTTCCGGGCAGGTCACCCATATAAATAATCCACCTTGGGGATGCGTCCATTCAACACCCTCCGGGAAATACTCGTCCATTGTTCTCAACATAATATCCCGCTTCACCTTATATATTTTCTTGATCTTTTCGATATGAGGGTCAATAAAGCCGCGAGCGATATATTCATATGCAATATGTTGTGAAAGTGTGCTGGTACAAAGGTCTAAGGCCTGTTTGGCAATTATGCATTTCCTTATTAATTCTTCGGAACCGATCATCCATGCACATCTTAGACCCGGTGCCAGCACTTTTGAGAAAGTCCCTAAATATATTACATAACCTTCATCATCAAAACATTTAATTGATTTTATTGGGGCGCCTTCATATCGTAATTCGCTATATGGATTATCTGCAAGAATCAAAGTGTTGTAATCCCGCGCTAATTCCACGGCTTTTTCCCGACGGTCTTCAGAGAGTGTAACTCCTGCCGGGTTCTGAAACGTTGGAATTATATATATGAACTTAGCATTATTACCCGCCTTATCTAATTGCTTTAAAATTCCCTCCAATAAATCAATTCTCATGCCATCATTATCCAAAGGTACGGTTTCCATACTGGATTGTAAGCTACTGAACGCGCAAGTCCCACCTAAATAAGTAGGAGCTCCAACAATGATCTTATCACCGGGGTTCATAAATAACATTGAGATTAAATAAAGGCCCTGCTGTGAACCTGACGTGATCAAGACATTATGTTCATCTATACCCAAACCTTCCCTTTTATTCATTCGTTCTGCAATTGCAACTCTAAGCTTTGTTAAGCCATCTGTAGTTCCATATTGTAACGCTGCATCGCCATGGTCTTTTATTACATCCCCACAAATTTGGGTTATCTCTTCGATCGGGAATGCATCGGGGTTGGGCAAACCCCCTGCAAATGAAATTATATCCGATTGTTGTGTCCATTTTAGAAGCTCTCGGATCTCAGAGGTTTTCAGTGATAGTGCATTAAAACTATACAACCCCTCTAATCTCAATTTCTCTGAATGGATCTTATCAATACTTCCATAAGAATCAGGGCGCTCAGATTGTTCCACCATCACAATCACCATCTTTTATTTAAGATAACAAAATAGTATTATATTTTAAAAGGAGCTAATGCAATATTTCAACAGCCAGTATCAATAATTTCTTAAAGCTCACCGTGCAGGTAATAGTATTTCCAAGCTATATTGTTTTCCGTACCCCCCAAAGGATGGAGGATGGAGGACACATGCGTCGAACTTCGTTCTCTGCATGAGCACCCCAAATCCCTTCGGCATTTGTGGTGTGGAGGATGAAGGATTAAGGCTTGGGGTTGTCATAGTGGATTGGAGATTTGAGATTCGAGATTTGAGTTCCCCAACCCCACACCCTATCACCAATCCAAAAGCGATCTGGAATCTCGAATCACAAAACTCGAATTCTTTCATTGCCCTTCATCCTTCATCCTTTAATAAGCCATATAAAAGCACCAACAATCGAAAACTTAAAAAACCAGGGTATGTTACACCTAATTGATTACAATGTCAGTTACGATTATTATGGGAAGCAAATCTGATATGGAGGTTGCCGAAAAAGCGAAAAAGACCTTAGAAGAGCTTAAGATCGGCTATACACTCAAGATCGCCTCGGCGCACAGAACGCCTGAATTAGTCGTGGAAATTGTCGAATCCAGTAATGCTGAGGTCTTTATTGCCATTGCAGGACTCTCTGCCGCGCTGCCAGGTGTCATCGCGGCCCATACCACCAAGCCAGTCATCGGCGTGCCTGTAAGTGGTAAGGTCAATGTCGATT
Source organism: uncultured Thermoplasmata archaeon (assembly GCA_965372445.1). Classification (GTDB taxonomy): domain Archaea; phylum Thermoplasmatota; class Penumbrarchaeia; order JAEHCK01; family CBDVCJ01; genus CBDVCJ01. Next base: position 5,664 of record CBDVCJ010000076.1, read on the forward strand.
CCATTCTCAGTATCGTCCAGATGCCGCCAGGTGTGCCCGTGGCAGCGGTTGGATTGGACCGGGGTGAAAATGCCGCAATTCTGGCCGCGGAGATACTAGCACTCAAAGATACCTCACTTCAAGCTGCACTAGAAACATACCGTAATAAATTAAAAAATAAAGTTATGGAAGATAATGAGAACCTGAAATGATGATGAACTATGCCACGAATTCTTGTCTGCCCGCAATGTAAATTCAAATTTGATATTACTTATGGCAGAGCTTTCGCATGTCAAGGCTGTGACTCTGCCGTGATCTCAAGTTGTGGATCAGCAAAATGTCCAAAATGCGGCACGGAATTTCCGTTAAAATGATTATTTTTTACAGCAAGATCTCATGTCATCAATGTCACTGAACGTTTTAAAAAAGGTATCAAGACTAACTTCGAGCTCTTGTCTTCCCAATTCTGTAAGTGAATAGCGTTTATTTGCATCCACAGAGAGTAAACTTTTTTCTTTTAAGTCTTTCAAAACGGGATAAATGGTGCCTGGGCTTGGGCGATGACCTTTGCGTTTCTCGAGCTCAAGCGCAAGTTCAGCGCCAGTCATATTCTTTTTACTGACAAGCCATAGAATCAGCATTGAGAGAAAACCTTTCATTGCACAATGATGGTGGGGATGCATTAATCAATGTATCGGATAAGCGATATTTTAATGTTTTGGGCGTTTTTAGGGGATTCCTCCCCTTAAAATGTCAGCTTATCGGTTATCCGATAGATTTAAATACGACATATCGCATATCCGATATCGGAAAACCGATAATATGGTTTGCACGAGGTGAAAAAATCATGTGTGGCGCTCATTGCGGCAGGCACTTCCTCACAGCTGAGGAGAAAATAGAACATTTTGAAAAGTATAAAGAATGGCTCGAAATGGAAACAAAAGGCGTTGATGAAGCCATTACAACACTTAAAAAGGCCAGCTAATTAGACTTTCTTTTAAATATTAGATGTGATAGTTAGGGAAAGAATTCCCTAACAACCCTTCTTTTCTTATCGGTTGGGGGATGCTATTAGACAAATAAGATATATTGCATCCCCCCATCTATTAAGAAAAGAGAGGGATTATTAGGGGAGATTCCTCTCCCCTAATTACATCCACATTTAATAGAAAGTCCAGTTGAATCTGGCCTATTTTTTATTTTTTATATTATTTTCATAACTTTAATTGATTAAATTTTTATAATACTCTTAATTATAGGTACTATTATGCTACCAATCCAAAAAGTCGGTATTACCGCACTAGTGCCCCCAGAACTAATCTATAGCTGCGGCAAACAGCCCTGCGATCTGAATAATTTTGTACCCCGATCCAGATTGGACCCAAAAAGCAAATTATGTGCCTGGACCGCGATCTGGCGCGAGATGGTTTTGCAAAACCTGATCTCGATCGATGCACTGATAGTCGTCGCCGGTGGGGATTGTCATAATGCACTTGTAGACGGTGAAAAAGTCGCGCTGAACGGCACTCCGACCTTTTTCTTTTTCTACCCATTTGATGAAGATATCGAATATTTAGAGGTACAATTAAATAAACTCACCGAATTTCTCGGGGGAGTTAATAATCCCGAAATGTTCAAAAAAATTAGCGCATTAAAGAAGCTCGGGTTAGAACTGGATAAAAAAAGGATAAATGGTAAGCTCCAAGCTTCGACAGTATTCGAACAATTAATTTCGTTTAGCGATTTCAAAGGCGACCCTGATTCCTTTGAGCAATTAATAAAACAGAATTCAGAGGCCGAGAATAGTGACGATCCAGATGTCGTTGGGAGGGTTGCACTTATTGGTGTACCACCCATAAACCCAGATTTTCATGCTGTTGCCGAAAGTTATGGCTTGCAGATCGTTTACGATGAATTGCCATTTGAGTTCCTTCGTTTAACGGGAAATAACGTGCAGGAGCTGGCCAAGAGCTATGTAAATTATACATTCGCACGTGATATATGTTTTAGAATCGAGTTTATAACCAAACAGTTCGAAGAGCGTAAGATAGATGGTGTGATACATTACACGCAATTTGCGTGTCATCATTTACTCGAAGATGATATATTTCGGGATAAGCTCGATTATCCACTATTAACGATCCAAGGTGACCTGCCTTGTGCTACTCCGAGCCAGGTAAAGACCAGGTTGCAGGCTTTTGCCGAAATGCTCGAGTAATTAAATATGGTTCTCCCAATTTAAGGTAATAATATCAAAAATTGGTAACATCGGGAGTAGTAGCTTAATCATCATCTAATGCGGCAACTTGCTTCGCCAAGTTGCCTCTACTTTCAAAATCCCGTAGGGGATTTTTAATGCAAGGCAGATTATGTAATAAGCTGCAGCAGTATTCATTACTTTAACATTCGCTTTCAAAATCCTTTCGGAATTTCAAAAGTATCGGGAGTATGAGCAATAAATACCTCCGTCGGGAATCCGGGAACCCGAACTGGATTTCAAATTGCAAAATAAAAATTGTAAATTTCAAATTTCCGATCTCCAATTTGCAATTCAACATTAGACATAGATTCGTGTTCCCGCGCTCCCGAACTATCAGTGGTTGTAAATTAATTGCCAAATTGGGAGAAGAATTATAAATATATTACTCTGAACCTCAAATACAAATCTTAAAACATAATAATGTCATTACCTTATTTCTCACTTTATCAGGGGATGCCAAAATGTTCGATCCATCAAAGTTTGTTGAGAAATCCATAGAGGACCTTAAAACCACGATCCAAGGCAAAGCAATAATCGGAATGTCGGGTGGTGTTGATAGTACCGTAGCAGCAGTATTGGTCGATAGGGCTATTGGTAAAGACCTGGTAGCGGTCTATGTTGATACCGGTTACATGCGTAAAGGAGAAACTGAATTCCTGCGTAAAATGATGGATGAAATTGGATTGAATCATAGGATTGTTGATGCCTCGCAAGAGTTCTTTGAGGCCTTGAAAGGAATTGTCGACCCTGAAGAAAAACGGATGATCATAGGTGAGAAATTCATCCGTGTTTTTGAACGAGTGGCTAAGGAGGTCGATGCAAAATTTCTGGTACAAGGCACGATCGCACCTGATTGGATCGAATCCGGTGGTGGGTTGCGCGATACAATCAAATCCCATCATAATGTTGGTGCCTTGCCGGACGATATGGATCTGATATTGGTTGAACCGTTACGCGATATTTATAAAGATGAATGTCGAAAGGTTGGAAGATATCTCAATGTCGCAGTCGCAGAGCGTCAGCCTTTCCCAGGGCCTGGCCTTGCGATACGAATTATTGGTGAAGCGACTCCCGAGGCGACCGCGATCGTGCGTGAAGCGTGTGCGATCGCCGAGGAAGAGATCGAAAAAGCGGTTGAAGACGGTAAAATGGAGATGCCGTGGCAGTACTTTGCGGTGTTGATGCCCGTGAAAACCGTTGGGGTACAGGGTGATATCCGGGCTTATGGATATACTGTCGGGGTTCGGGCGGTGCAATCGATAGATGCGATGACGGCGGCGTATTCAAGGCTTCCCCATGATGTGCTGGACAGTATTAGCATCAGGATCTCCAACACATTAAAAGATAAGGTAAATCGAATTGTTTATGATATTACGAATAAACCACCGGGAACGATTGAGTGGGAATAGTTTAGGTGTTAGGTGTTAGGAGATAGGTGGTAGGGAATGTAGTCCGGGGTCCGGAGTCCTGGAGTCTTGGAGTCCTGGAGTCTTGGAGTCGTGGAGTCCGATAAGTTGTGAGTTTGATGGCTGACCCCTACGAAATCCCGAACTTAAATGAAGATTGGAAACTGAAAATTGTAAATTTCAAATTTGCAATCTCCAATTTACAATATTTGGGTTTGGGATTTCGCAGAACGGTCTGCCGGTCTTCCGGTCCGTCAGACTGACTGGCTGACTGGTGAACAGGCCGACTGGCCGGCAAAATATTCGAATCCCGAGTCCCGATGTAAAAGCCTTAATAAACCCTCGAACCCATTACCGAGCCACTATGCGAGTCTATGTAATCGACAATGGTGGCCAGTGGACACATCGTGAATGGCGCGTGTTGCGTGACCTGGAAGTGGACACCCAGATCATCCCAAACACCACCACATTTTCAGATATCGTAAAAATGGAACTTGATGGTATCGTGCTCTCTGGCGGCGCACCTCGAGTTGGCACGGCCGAGCTGGAATTAGGTAATACCGCTGAATATCTCGATAAGGCCGAATTCCCGATCCTTGGGATCTGTTTCGGCATGCATTATATGGCCTTGCATTTTGGCGGCGCTGCCGGCCCTGCGGAGCTCCCCGAGTTCGGCAAGATCGAGCTTGTGATCGATGATGAGAACGACCTGTTCAATGGGTTACCGCAAAAATTCCAAGCCTGGGAATCGCATAATGACGAGGTAAAAAACCCACTCCCAAACGGCTTTAAGGCGCTTGCACATTCTAAAAATTGTCAAGTTCAGGCGATAAAATATTCCAAAAGACCATTATATGGTGTTCAGTTCCATCCCGAGGTGGAACATACTGAATATGGATATGAGATATTCAAGAATTTTTTAAGGATATGTGGATCAGACTAAGTCCTACAATTTTTTTTAAAAAGGATGGAGGATGTAGGTTGAAGGATGCAAGCGTCGAACTTCGTTCTCCGCTTGAACATCCCAAATCCCTTCGGTATTTGTGATGTGAGGGGTAATTATGGGGTGTGTACTTTTTCTAGGTGATAGGTGGTGGGTGTTAGGTGCTGGGTGGTAGGAGATAGGTCACACTTCGGGAGCACGGGAGCCGGGAGCCGAGAACGGACGCAGGACTATCGCTACTCCCGATTATTATCGTCCAAGGTAATGTCCCTATCACCTATGACCTAAAACCTAATTAACCAGAACATACACTTTATTGCCTCTCACCCTCCATCCTACAGCCTTCAATCTTTAATAAATGGGTTTAGCCAAATTCCAATAATGCTCGAAAATAAAATAGATCCATCTATGGAAAAACTCGTTTTCCGAGACCAATACTTCTGAATAGTCAATATTTCCCGTAAGGTCAGGTAATGCAATTCCCGCTCGTTGCTCGTTCAATTTTAATGCTAATTCCACATAATTTAAGGTTCGAATCTCGATATTACGACCTTTCTTGCGCTCGTATTCCTTAGGTATCACAACATCCCCGGGGAAGATCATTCTGAATTCAATACCCATATCCAGCTTTTTCGCGATCTGCTTTTTTAAACCCCGAAATACCTGGTCTGTCATTGACCATACGAATTTTTCAGCCTCGGAGGTAACGTCTTCGATTATCGAGATATTCTCCAAGGTGCCATGACTGAAATTGCTTTTACTTATTGGGTCCAATGATTGAATATCAATTGGTATCGGTGATAGGTCGTGGGTTTGAAAATATTTTATATTATTAGTTAAAAAACTTATCTTTGGCAGATCTAATAGTATTATCCTTCCAAATGGCGTAAGGTGATAATTCGAATCCGCCTTTTTCTCGATTATGCTCGCTTTGCAAAGCCGCTCTAAATGCCGTGACGCCTCTGAGGTCGTAATATCCAAGTCATTAGCGATCGCCGATAATCGTTTTGGCTCTTTCTGGAGTAATTGTATGGAATCCAATCGTACTTTGTGGGATAACTCAAACATTAATTCATAGCTTTCCATAGTTAATCCAACCTCTGTTCCTCTCTTCTTTTCGGATACACCCTTATTTTTTAGGGTCAACCCGAAAAGTTCTATATTGGTATAATAATATATAACTTTATCCTAAAATCTAATTCTCAATGCCTTTTTTTTATTATCAATGCAAGCATAACTAATTATATAATCTTAACTAATTATATTATTGAAACGTATCTGATAGGGTTTTCAAAACTAACTATTAGATAAAGAACAATACTCCTCCTAGGGGGGAGGAGTTAACATAACTCCTCTTTGGATGGGGGAGTGAAAGATCACTCAAACAATCAATGAACCGTGAGGGTCTTAATAACGTAATGGGGTGAGAAAATGAATGAACTAGAATTTCTTAAACGCAGCAATAAACGTAAAAAATTGACTACTAGTATGACCGACGACATTGTCTGGAGATATCTGAACTTGAACTATAAACGTAAATGGGGCGCTTATCTTAAAGAAAATGATTTAGATTTCTCGTCAATGAATATTTTCAAAAGGGGAATTAAAAGGATCCTGTGAGGGATCAATATCAGATTCAAAGGATGAAGGTCCTGATCGGTTGGTGCGGTTCGGTTGCCGAATTAGTAAATATGAAAAATGCCTCATATTTGCCTCCTATCACCAATTAAAAAGCTCAAAAAATAATGCGGTCGACCTCATCCTTCACCCCCTATTTATTAGTAGTTTTAAATGTGGGTGTAGAAAAAACCAATTGTACAGTGCGAGCCTGAAGGCTGAACCTGATCTCGATATATTGCATTCAGGTACTTGTGAATGGTACACCTAATTTCAATTTTGGACCTTTCACAATAGCTTGAAAATTTTAGTGCTTGAAACTCAACTATAGTTAAAGTCAAAACTATCATTGCGAAGTGTTGTACTTAAAAGTTGGTAATTTTAAACGTCTCTACTTACCTTTCTTCCTGATCTCTTCCGGGATGATCTTCTGCAGCCATTTATCAACATCGTCTATTAGCGCATGCGATTGTTTTGGTGTCATTTTCTTGATGAACTGACGCGTTGCATCTTCGGGACTCCCATACATCTCCTCGAGCTTTTTGTACTGTTTGAACGCAAGTTTCATGTGCTCGTTGAGCGCGGCTTCCAGTTCCGATATCACATATTCCGGGGAAGGTTTGACACCTTTGCCTGATTTTGGTATTAAAATTACCATAACTTCCTTACCTGCATATTCAGTAAGGCCGCTCACTTGACCATTCCCACTAACCTTTTTCGTGCCGAGGATCTTGGCACCGGCTTCCAATTCGATCTTCATATTTTCTACCTCCTTTGGGTTGTTTTTTAAGTGGTGGAATAGTGTTGTACACTACAATATACAGTATAGCACTATTGGTATTTAAGGGTTGCGGTAGGGGCTGTGCGGTTATCTAACTGATGAATATGTTATTTCTACAAAACTCCGGTAAAACCCTATTAAAATTCTACATCAACTTCTTGGTGATAAGGGGGGTCATTATAAATTAAAGTATCTGGTATTCCCACCACATTATAAAATAATAAACTAAAATCGTTAATATCACCACCATTTACATATTCGTCCCAAATGTAATTTGGTGTATATAAAGAACCATCAACTGTTTTTAAACTCCAATATGCTTCCCTTGTATTTGCTGTTTTTTCACCGTTATTTTTAAGTGTGAGAATTATACTATATTCCTCTGGATCATATTCATCTTGACTTGCTTCAGAAATTGAAATTACTATTGCATTTTCAACGGTTATATCCTCAGACGTTGAATTTTTAGTACTATTATTATCCGTCACTGTCAAAGTAACAGTATATGCACCAACATCTTCAAAAGAATAATCAACTATATACCCAGATGCGAAATCGCCATTACCAAAATCCCATCTATATTCAATAATTTCACCATCAACATCATTAGACCCTCCACCATCAAATCTTATTGTTTCAGTTTGATATGGTTTGATTGTTTCTGGAATAAATGAAGCGTGTGGTAGTTCATTTTTTTGCGTTTGAGTGGCTATCTTGTCGTAATCGTCTTTCAGTTCATCATAATCGTCATTAAGGTCATCGTAGTCATCTTGTAAATCATTGTAATTATCTATTGTGTCATTTAAATCATTTGAGATCTTATTGAGTTCAGATCTGGTAGCTTCTAATTCATCACCTAAATCATCTTGTTCGGATTCTGCATCATCCAATTCATCATTAATTTCGGCAATTTCAGATGATAACGAAGCTACACTAATAATAGTCGCAATCAGTAGTATGATAACGATAATAGATAACAAAATTGTAACTGCCGATATACGAGATCTTCGTCTTGGCGGATAACGTTGATATGATTGATCTTGTGATTGCGGCGGGGGTGCACTTCTTTGTTTAATTTTTGGTACTGGTTTTGCCATTTTATGTTCTTGTGGTGGGTTAGGTTCATTTTCTACTCTTACATCTTCTGGCATAGAATTCACCTTTTTTATTAGATATAAAATTATTAAGATAATGATAACTTAATCCCTAATTCCCTCAGGATTTCAATAATAAATCAAGTGTTTAATATAAAAACATTTCGACATTTTTAATATCTTGAAATTCTATACACCCATTGAGGTGTGGGGGAGAATCTGATACGTACGATATTGGGTTCAACGATTTTTTACTAAGACTTTCCCCCTTGGTATAAAATTTTTTAGCCCCTTTGCCTCTATCTATTGAAATTTTAAAGGTAAATCGTATGAAAGATCACCCCAGAGAATTATATAGAAAATTCTGTATAGAATCATACAATAATGCAATGAGATTTATTGATGAAGCTGATTTATTATTTAAAAGAAAATCATTTGGTCATTCTTATTCACTTGCGGTTTTAGGATTCGAGGAGTGGGTTAAGTCAATTATGGGATTTTATCTATTAATAGGTCTTTCAAAACCATCTGATAAAGAAATTCAAGAAGGGATGAAAAACCATGTTTGGAAACATAGTATTGGACTTGTCACATTTTATTCATTACTTATGCTAGATTGGGGAGAAAAAACAAAACATAGAATAGATTTAAATCGATTAATTAATCAGTTAAATAAACAAGAA
>CBDVCJ010000077.1:0-14424 GCA_965372445.1 uncultured Thermoplasmata archaeon
TTGTCACTATTGTATTCACCTGTGATCTCAAACCCATAGGTCAAAGGATCTATTATTTTGAATCTACCTTCAATTTTATTCTTATTACCATTTATATTTTGGTAAATAAAAAGTTCAGAATCGATGATATTACCTAATGGTATATTGATTATAAGATTAACTTTTGACTCGACATACAAGGCCTGTGCTCTATCAAGGCTCAATATTATATCATCAGAGTTGCCTCCTGGATGAACTATAAAATCATATTTCAAGCCTTGTTCTGAATTATAATATCTCAAGTCAATATTCTCATAGATATTCTCATAAATTATCTCTTGAAAATTAAAAACATTAGTATACCATTTACTCGAATCGTTTCCATAAAAGTAATTACTGCGATGGGATAATAATCCTACTCCTTTTGGTTCAACTTCATTAGACCCTTCAAAATTCAATTTTAATACCACACTTTTTCTTGGAGCAGGTTTCTCAGGTTCTAAATCAGGATGAAACCTATCAAATGGATCCCGCTGTACTTCAATCTGCTTAACGGGTTCTTGAATTTCAAACACAACCCCTCCATCAAGAAACCACACGCCTTTCCCTTGAATATAATATTTGACTGAATCATTCCCCACCTGCCCTCGATTCTCAGTGAAGTAACCATCAAGTCTATTGATGTTTTGTAAAATCTGCTGCTCCTGAGTGTTATCTATAATTGAGTTATCAATTGAATGATCCGTTTCTGTTGTTAAGTCATTATTATTTATTGGCTTTGAAGTCCCAATATTCACTGCTGAAAGTAGTAAAAATAAGCTAACGATTATTATTACAATTTTCTTCACAATTAAGCCCCCTTGACTATCATTCTGGCAATCTCTAAAAGGGTTAATGAATATTAAATTTTATTGTTCTTTTTTAAAAAAATAAAAAAAGAAAGAGGATTTCAACTACAACACATTATTTGCCATTTGGATAATCACATAGTTGTGAGTGGTGAGTACGGTTAAGCTTCACTTGACCTTGAGTTGTGAGCGATTTTAAGGTGGTAGGTGTTGGGTGATAGGTTATAGGCCCCTATCACCTATAACCTACAACCTAATACCTACGAGTTGTTCACAACTCAAGAACTTATGAAGTAAGTTCGTTCTCACAACTAAGATTGGCTGTATTTTACCTAAATCATTGAAATTCATATATAGAAAAAAAATGTTCAGGCATTCTTCCAATCATTTTCAATATTTTCAATTTCAAGGTTTTCTTCAAAATAATTGATAATTCGTCGAAAATATTCTTCTTTTAATACTCCATGGAACCGTATAAAAATATCATGTGTCCCTTCTAAATGTACACACGAAACTTCAACTTCTATTAAACAATCTTTGTGCTCATACGATAATAATTCCATAACCACTTTGTTACCTTTCTGTTTTTGATGATAAATCTGTTCAATTAAGATTTTAATTGCATCTTTTGTATCGTAAAATTTTTCTGGATGTTCATACAATACTACACCGTCTAGTTCAATTACGGCTACATTTTTAAATTTTGCTTTAGCAAGTGCACGCAAGATCTTCTCGGCAGTTGATAAAACCTCAAAGGCTTTTTCTACTCGTTCCAATTTTACATAGGATCTCAATTTATGAATAAAATCTTCATGATGTGAAGTATTTTTTACATTCAGATCGATCGAGATCGTCATGTTTTCAACTTTAACCGGTCCAGTTGGTTCTGGTTCCTTGGCCTGTTTCTTGCCTTTTATAGGTCCAATTGGGGGCCGCTCGGGGAATAATCCCCAATAATTACCTGTAACAGTTGTACTGTGACGATCGCCCCTGCTTTTTACAGCCTTCAATTGGCGTTTGGTTACATAATTATTTTTATTTGACATATTTTTCACAAACCTTTGAATATTTATCCCAGCTACCATTTCAGGAAACATAATCACAATATTAAATTTTATCGTCTATATGTGAAAATATTGATAAAAAATAAAAAAAAGAGGGAATTTCAACTGCAACCGTTAAAATCCCCGCAGGGGTTTTTAAGGGTCAAGGTAATTTTCGTAGAAAATTACCGCAACCCTTACGAAATCCAAAACCCAAATAAGTACCAAACCCAAACTTTGGAAAAGCCGTAGGGTTTTTCAATGCAAGGTAATTTACATTGTAAATTACCGCCAAAATCATTGTTATGGTTTTCGATTGAAAATCACTTCGTGATTTCCAAAGTTGAGGTTGGGATTTTGGATTTATAATTAAGAAATAACAATAAAACACGCTATAATCAGTCAGCAATTTTTGAGGGGGGTAGTATGTGGCTTTTTAGACCCAGAGGCGAAAAAAAAGAAGGGCCTAAAAAGCTCACATACATCTTGTCTTTTTGGATATATTAGCTTTATCCAAGGGGGAGGCAAATCTTATCTTTTGATATTATAATATATATTCATCGGCGTATATAAATCTTTTGGGACTACTTAGCTAAATTAAGATATTACACAGGGATTCTTGTACATTAATCTCAAATGCATAGACTCAATATCAAAATATAAGATAAATTCACAATCTAGTACCAATATTTAAATACTACAAATACAATACTCTTTATAATGGCGAAGAGAAGTCTGACTCATAAGGAAGAACTGGTTTTATATGGCATCGTTAAGTTTCCGAATTTAAATGATAGGGAGCTCACAGAAAAGATCGATGTCAATGCGTCTACCATTGCAACTATCCGCAACAAATTGAAAAGTTCCAACTATTATAGTATCATCAGGGCACCAATTTTACAGAACCTGGATTATTCGTCTATTGTTGTTTCGTATGATCGAATTAGTTTTCTGGCACCTACGACCTCTCCATTTAGGATCATTGAAAATATATCTAATAAAATCACAAATTACTTTTATATGGTATCGATAAATGATGCCTGGCTCGGAGTTGCATTTGTGAAAGATATCGTGGAAACTCAGCATATCCAGGAGACGATCGCTAACATAAAATATTCCAGCAATCTTTCGATCAAAACAACCTTCAATGAAATATTTCCACTCAAGCTCTCACGGATCAATAACTTTTTTGACTATAGTTATATTTTGGAACAATTATTCAGTATAGAAAATGAAACGCCACGAAATGAATTCGGAGTGGAACTTGGCTATGAACCCGAACCAGACGCGGCTGCAGTATTAGATGGAATGACTGAAACGGAACCCAGAACGAATAACACAAAACCCATAAACTCACAGTTCACCCAGATCGAAAAGCAAATATTTTTATTATTGAACCAAAACCCGGATCTATCAGACCATGCAATTGCTAAAAGCACCTCTTTTTCATCTTCGACCGTAAATACCGTAAATAAACGGCTCACCAAAAAAGGGCTGTTAAAAAGATCGGTCATCCCGAATTTAGGCAAAATCGGGTTCGAATTAATGGCATCTACTCATTTGAAATTCGTACCCACCTCCACGATCTCGGACCGTAGAAAATACATGAAATATATTAGAACCAATTTCCCGAATATATTTATGATCTCAAACAATACAAATGAAATAATATTCACGATCCACAAAAACTTCAGTGATTATCAAAAGATCAATGAAGAGCTTCTGAACATGTACCGAGAAAATGACCTACTCCTGGAGGACCCAAATACAATTATTTTTCCGTTGAAAGAAATGAACTTTCAAAGGTATCATTATTATCAACCTTTACTAAAACAGATACTCGGGATCAGAGCTGAACTTGGTAACCGGATTTTAGAAATTATGCAGGAACATTTTGGACCTGGCGGCGATAAAATATTGAACAATCAATTGAAAGGCCTGGGGTTGACAATAGAATCATTATCCTCTAAAGATCTACCAAAGATCGCAGACGAATTATATACGGTCACCACTCCAATTTTCGGTGCTAATCGCGCCAACATCCTACAAGAACATATCAAGAAACTTGAGGCGCCGAATCAATAATGTTTATTCGGGGGTACGTTGTTCGAGCAATCTGATTTTATTGTTTTTAAGTAGAATAGATGCGATATTTTTGGGTAAACATACCACCTCTTCTCGTTTGAGGTTATAATTCTTCAGATCGGTCCCTACGAACGAGGTTATATCCTCTAGTACATGGACCACACTAAAAGCCCCACCCGTTATTTCAGGTTTGGTTGGCACATCTTCTGGCTCTGGCTTTTCTACCAATGGCATTTCTGGCTCTTGCGCGGGCGGTGAAGGCGCGATCGCGGCGGGTGGTGCAGTTAGATCGTGATTGGATCCCAACGTGCCCTGAGCGGACTGGCGGATTTGCAAAATCGGCGCTCTTGCACTTAATATAATATCAACAACCGAATTTAATAGTTCCTGCTCCTGAGGGGTGATATTTTTTATTTCATGGGTCACGCCTTTTACACGGTTTAATGCGGATAAGATCAGTTTGCGCTCGCGAATTTCATAGATCTGTTTTAGTAATTTCGTGATCTTAAGGTGTTCCTCTCGAAGCAACAAGGTGGTGGGCGACGTTGGGTTTTTATTAGACTCCTTTGAATATTCTTGTTCCAGTCTGCCCAAATATTTTGCCACTTCTTCATAGAAATCAGGCGTGATCTCGGTCAATCTCGATACCTTTCGCTCTTTCTGGAACAACTGGCTGATAGTTTCATAAGTTAATTCTTCATCTGGTGGCATATTCCCCTTCCCAAATGTGCGTATAGTATTATAGAAATAAAAAACTAGCGCAATAAAATAAGTTACACTTTTTGGGAATGGGTGCAAGTCGGCCTGCCTGCCGGTCCACCCGTCAACCAGTGTCCTATTGGCAGACTGGCAGACCGGCCGACAGGTAGACGGGTAGACGGGTAGACAGGCCGACCGGCCGACAGGTAGACTGGCAGACTGGCAGACATGCAGCCAATTAATCGATTCCCGACCTGAGACACCAAAATCAACCGATAATTATTTCATTATGTAATGTACTTCGGGAAACTCTGAAACCTAAAATACTTGTAAAAAGATTTTACTGAGAATAACGGTTCAGTCTATCTATTAGGTATTTAAGGAGGCACCCCAAATGTCACATCGAGATATTAGTGAAAATTATTTTTTTACTTCAGAATCCGTAACCGAAGGTCATCCGGATAAGGTCGCAGACCAGATCTCAGATTCGGTATTGGATGCGATCTTAGCCGAAGACCCACACGGGCGCGTTGCGTGCGAAACGTTGGTGACCACCGGTCTGGTTTTAGTGGCTGGCGAGATCACAACTAAATGTTATGTTGATATCCCGAAGATCGTTCGGGAGACCATCGCAAGGATCGGTTATAATGATGCTAGAATGGGATTTGATTTTGATAGTGTTGCAATATTGACCTCTATTGACGAGCAATCGCCGGATATTTCGCAGGGTGTAACAGAAGGCACAGGCCTTCATGACTATCAAGGCGCTGGAGACCAGGGTTTGATGTTTGGTTATGCAACCAATGAGACCCCGGAACTCATGCCGCTTCCAATACTACTTGCCCATAAACTTACCAAGCGTTTGGCCGAGGTTCGTAAAGAAGCGATTTTAGATTATATTCGACCCGATGGCAAATCGCAAGTGACGGTCGAGTATGTGGAAGGTAAACCGAAACGGGTAGAGGCGGTAATAATTGCCGCCCAGCATAACAGTGAAGTATCATATGAGAAACTGAAGCAAGATATTATAGACCAAGTAATTAAACCGGTAGTGGAGGATGAATACCTAGATGAAAATACCAAATATTTTATCAATGAAACAGGCGCTTTTATTGTCGGTGGGCCGCAAGGTGATTGTGGACTTACTGGCCGAAAGATAATTGTTGATACCTATGGTGGGGTTGGAAGTCATGGCGGCGGTTGTTTTTCTGGGAAGGACCCTTCAAAGGTCGACCGTTCCGGTTCTTATATGGCAAGATATATCGCTAAAAATCTTGTGGCGGCTGGAATTGTAGATAAATGTGAGGTGCAAATGGCATATTCGATCGGCGTTGCAGAACCTGTATCGATTATGGTGGATACATTCGGTTCACATAAAATCGCGAAAGAAAAGATCATTGAGTTGATTAAAAAACATTTTGACCTTCGGCCAAAACAAATAATAGCGAATTTGGACCTATTGCGCCCGATTTACCGCAAAACTGCATGCTATGGCCATTTTGGCAGAGATGACCCAGATTTTACTTGGGAGCGTACCGATAAAGCCGAAGATTTACGGCAAGATTCGGGCATATAAACAAAATCGAATAAGGTAGATCAATAATTTTCAAAAAGAAGTAATTGAAGGTCATGGAAAATGGAATATACAAAGCTTTTATATTGTTTGAAATACATTGTGGGGAAGTAATTTGGAGGCCACAACTCCTATGAGGCGGATTAAGGTCATCAACGAACCAACGGAATTAGTTCCGATGTTGCGGGCACTGGACACCCCAATCAAACGCCAGGTGTTTCAAGAGGTAACGAATGGTTGGAATACGGCCGAGGAGATCGAAGAAAAGTATGGTAAGGAAGGTAAGGATGCATTATTATTTTTTGAAAAGATGAAACTCGTTGAAACCATGTGGCAATCCCGGGAAGATAATACCCAGGAGAAAGCTTACCATACATATTACATATCCTTTTATATCAATACCTCAGCCCCCGTAACGGAAATAAGTGATATTTTAGCCGCCGCTGTAATGGATGAAAAGGAATTTACCAAGCTCGAGACCAAGATCTTTAAGATGGTTGGTGAGGAAGGTATTTTTATCGGCGACCTTTCGGAACAAGAGAATTTATCCTCTACTTTTATAAAATCGTTAGTTAAACGTTCGGTCAAACTTGAATATCGGGGACACCGTATAGAGAAAAGTAAAGAATAATTTTTTTTTTAGGTTCATTTCCCAATTTTTTTTGATTGGACGATATATTATCTGTTGTGCTCAATATCGGGAGCAACGCAGGTAAAATAAATTTTGAAATCAATTGGTACTTATTTTACCTTTAGTGTTAGCCCCTCTTCGAGTTGCTAACACCGGGAGCATCGGTAGCAATTTAGCTCCCCACCCCCCCCTATTTCAACCGCTGAAGACGCTGAGATCGCTGAATTTTTAATTGGATTCTAGATTCTGGATTTTAGACGGGTGGGGATATCGATTCATACGGTAACCCAGCCCTCTCAGCTCTAAGCCTTCATACTTAGTTAATTATTTTTATATAAAGCATAGAGAGCTGGGTTACCTCGCTTTAAAAATTCCCCGGGAATTTTTAAAGTTCGAGTCCCCCTGCGGTCCTTTTTGTATTTCACTTATTGCCTTTCCATAGGCTATCTCGAATCTCGAAACTGTAATCTCGAATCCATATATGATAAAAAAGTTCAGCGCATTCAGCGTACTCAGCGGTTTTAAGGGGGGTGGAGGTTCCGGCTCCCGGTTCCCGGCTCCCGCGTTCCCGATCTATCGGTGGTTATAAATGAATTGCCAAATTCAGCGAAGATAATTATATATTAAGTGATTCTATATTGACAATGATTCAGTTAAGAGGCGCAATTATGAAACTCGAAGTTTTAAGGTTAGGCCATCGTCCCTCGCGCGATAAGCGCATTACCACTCATGTTGGATTAGTTGCACGGGCTTTTGGTGCAGATAAAATAATTATTGCAGAACAAGATCAGAAAGTAGAAGCGACCCTTAACGATGTTACCACAAGATTTGGCGGTAAATTCGAGGTTGTGAGTGGTTTGAGCTGGCGAAGTTATATCCGGAATTGGAAGGGTTTAGTTGTTCATTTGACCATGTATGGTGAACATCTCAATGATATCATAACCAAGATCCCACTTAATAAAGATATATTGATCATTATAGGTGCCGAAAAAGTACCTCGGGAGCTCTATGAGCTGGCAGATTTTAATGTCGCGGTCGGTAATCAACCACATTCGGAAGTGGCTGCATTGGCAGTGTTTTTGGATCGATATTTAAGTGGAAAGGCTCTTGCGAAAAAATTTAAAGGTGGTAACCTCAAGATACTCCCATCTAAAAAAGGCAAGACTGTAATATCAACTGAATAGTGATGTGGTTATAACAATGTCAAAATATCCCAATCGAGATGAATGTATACAAATTTTACGAAAGGTTGGTTGTAGTGACGGAGTTATCAAGCATTGTGAGGTAGTAACAGAAATTGCAATTCGGATTGCAGCGAAAATACCTGACGCAAATATTGATCTAGTTCGTGCCGGTGGACTTCTCCACGATATCGGGCGGGCCAGCACCCATGGAATTGGGCACGCAGTCGAAGGCGCAAAACTCGCAACGGAATTGGGCCTGCCGCACGAAATAGTTTTGATAATCGAGCGCCATATAGCTGCCGGGGTACCAAAGGCCACAGCAATAGAATTGGGGCTGCCGCCTAAGAATTACATGCCTCGGACACTCGAGGAAAAGATAGTTGCGCACGCAGATAACTTGGTCGAGGAGCACAAACGGGCTAAGGTTGAAAGGTCTGTTGAGATTTTGAACTCGAAAGGTTTACTTGAAGCTGCAGAACGTGTTAGGAAGCTCCATCATGAATTGAGTGAGATTGCTGGCATAGATATAGATGAACTCTAGACGGTTATGGACTTTATAAAAATTAAGAGCAATAAAAACTTTAAAAACATTAATATTACTCGAATATTATTTATATTATTATAACCATATATATTATTGAAATCCCTTAGAAATATTAATAAAATATAGGCTTGGACATGACTGGGATTCATATTGAATAATAATTTTTGAGAGGGAGGCAAGAAGATGAATAAGAAAATATTTGCAATCATGATCACAGTTGTGATGGTTGCTGCAATATTTGGTGTTACATTTCCTATAACCGTAGGTCATTCCACAACAAGTGAAACAAGATCGACCGGGGGTCAATCCACAACTTTAATAACAGAATGGTATGGTAATCGTGTAATTGAGGTTGATAGTGTTGGTAATATCATCTGGCAAAAAACGGGCTTGAATGAACCTTTTGATGCCGAACGACTTGATAATGGCAATACCTTGATCGCAGAACGGGCCGGAGGTCGTGTAATTGAGGTTGACAGTTCCGGTGGGATAGTCTGGCAAAAAACCGGACTTAATGGACCTACTGAGGCTGAAAGACTGATCGATGGCAACACCTTAATTGTCGAATGGTATGGCGGTCGTGTAATTGAGATCGACAATGCGGGTAGTATCCTATGGGAAAAGACAGGGTTGAATTTACCTGCAGATGCCGAAAGACTAGCTAATGGCAACACCTTGATTTCAAATTACGGGGGATATATTGTCATCGAAGTCAATAGTGCTGGCGATATTGTATGGGAACAAAATGTGAATTTTCCCATTGATGTCGAAAGATTAGCTAACGGCAACACGTTGATAACCGAACTATTACAAAACCGTGTATCTGAAGTTGATAGCTCTGGTAGCATTGTATGGCAGAAATCCGGATTGAATGGGCCCATGGATGCCGAACGATTAGCAAATGGCAATACCTTGATAGCGGAATGGTATAGTGGCCGTGTGATCGAGGTTGATAGTGCGGGTTCAATTATTTGGCAGAAGTCGGGGTTGCGCGCACCGTCAGATGTAGAACGAATAGAGGCCCAGATCATAGATGCAAATGTCGAAATTAAACCCAACACCTTAAATTTAAAGTCTGAAGGTAGATGGGTCACAGGTTATATCGACTTTCCGAGCGGCTACGATGTCAATGACATCGATTTGAGCACAGTGAAACTTAACGATTCAATACCAGCCGATCGGGGCAATGTCCAGAATGGTACGACCCAAATGGTAAAATTCGACCGCAGCGATGTCGAGGATCTGATCGATGTACCTAATGAAAACGAGGATCTGATCGTAACTGGCAAAATATCTGATGGCACAGATTTCGCAGGTAACGATACTATTCGCGCGATCGAGCCTGGCAATTAGTTGAACTAGAATTTTAAAATTTATTTCTTACTCTTATTTTTATAAACATAATTCAATTATCACAGAATAAATCAAGCGGGAAAGGAATGAAAAATGAAGAAAATAAAATTTTTCAATCTTGCAATATTCATTTTGATTACCTTAAGCTTATTTTTTCCTACCCGTACAACCGCTGCGGACTTATTCACCACGCGGGTTGATATTGCGGTGGGGGATGGCCCTCACGATCTGTTCTTGGCGGACCTGAATTATGACGGTTATGTTGATATGGTCACTGCCAATTACTACGGTGGGAGTGTTTCTGTAATATTGAATAAAGGTGGTGGAAGTTTTGCAGATAAAGTGGATTATTTTATTGATGCTAATCCACGCTCACTGTTCTTAGCCGATACCGGTGAAGATGCCAATGGCGATATAGATATAATCACAGCTAACTATCAAGAAGATACTGTGAGCATTCTAACGAATAATGGCAACGGTAAATTTTCGAAAGGGGTAAATTATGCTGTGGGCAAGGGTCCTTTTGCGGTTTTTGTGGCGGACATAGGTGAAGATCCAGATAACGATCTGGATATTATTACTGCAAATACTGAAGACAGCAGGATCTCCATTTTAACGAACAACGGCGATGGAACTTTTTCCGGTAAGAAGACATACCGTGTCGGAAATGAGCCCAAAGGCATATTTTTAGCCGATCTGAACAAGGATGGATATCGAGACATAATAACGAACAACTGGGCGGATTATACTGTCTCGGTTCTAATAAATAATGGAAATGGTTCCTTCAAGAAAAATGTAACATATCCCGTTGGTAGAGGTCCTCGCTCGATATTTGTTACTGATCTGGATGGCGATAGCGATAATGACATAATCACTGCCAATCAGTTTGACGATAATGTATCAATTTTATTAAATCAGGGTAACGGTACCTTTATTGCCGGAGTCAGCCAAACTGTTGGTGATGTGCCTCTATCAGTATCTGCAGCAGATATAGATGAAGATGATGATATTGATATAGTAACTGCAAATATAATTTCAGATACCGTATCGATCCTAAAAAATAATGGCGACGACACCTTTTCACCCAAAATAGATCGAAGAGTCGGAGATGGACCGTATTCGGTATTTCTAGCTGATATAGGTGAAGATCAAGATAATGATATAAATATAATAACTGCAAATAATAATGCTGACACTGCTACAATATTGATTTCAAATATTCCGCCGACCATCACACTCCAAGAGCCAGACGGTGTTGACGATACAGTTGAAGTTAATATATCCTACACTATAAAATGGACTGACAATGACCCGGACGACGATGCGTCAATCACACTTTATTACCTGCCGTATGGTGAACTTATAACCGAGCAAATGGTAATTGCGTCCGAAATAAATGAGGATGATGATAAGGACAGTTATATTTGGGGCATTACTAATATCCCGGATGGGGATTATGTGATCATAGCAGTAATAAGTGATAGGTATAGCACATATGTAAATTCCAGTGATGGCTTTATCACAATAGAAAAGGTAAATGATACAAACACCTCTAAGCCCGATGACGATACCAATGGGATTGTGCCGAGCGACGATCCAATTGACGGCGGGTCTGATGACAATGAAAAATCCATATTTCAAAATTATTTTTGGTATATTATGCTAATTATTATAATTGTTTGTTTGCTGCTATTTGTTTTTATTATAGCCCGTAAAAGCACAACGCCTAAAGGGCGTGAAACTAGATCCGAAGAAGAGGAATGAAAACTACCCCTGACAAATATTTAAAAAGATTCTATTGCAATCCCCAATGAATTTTACTGTTCACGCCAAGTATTACTACATTTTATACATCTATAGATCCTAGTTGAAGGCTCATCCGCCGCGCGCATCTGGCGTATGATATAGGCGGCTTTGTTATGGCCGCATTTCGGGCATTCAATATTGGCCGTTGGTAAGGTCTTTAATTCATCGTCCAAGATCAAAATTTCTTTCTCGAAATGACCTTCCTTTATTACCGGTGAGCTCTCTTCATCGGGTACTTTCTCAAATTCACATTTACGGCATTTCAAAACGTTTTCAACTGGAAACATCAGGGCTTTACACTTAGGGCAGAATAAACTCATGAACGGTTCGCCTCCTAATGACAAATAAGTGTGATTTTAGACCTGAAAGGCTTTTATTATTATATAATTTTGGTCGAAGCCCCTTCTTGGGATACGGGAATCGGGAATCGGGAATTGGGAATGGCCCCCTCCCCCCATAGTTTAACTAAAATATTCGAATAAGATGAATCTAAATGCAAACAATTTTTATTAAAGTAAATCGTTTTTATGGAACTTATTGGGGTGGGGGAAACCGATTCCCAATTCCCCATTCCCGTCGAAGACCTTTGACAATGTCATTGCTCATTGTCCATAGATAACCTTAAAAACACTTTCAAACCCTTCTCCATATGAACGGGTACCCGTGCTGCACCCAACCCTTTCAGGTTCGATTTCAAAATCTTCAATTTTATCAATGATAAATTCATTGACCAGATTTTTCAAGATCGCAGCGCCCGTTGGGGTCGTAAGCTCGCCTTTGACCGGGCCGTATTCAAATTTTATACCTTCCAAGATCCTGGCAGTTGCAGGGGCCGGCACCGCGACCTCACCGTGTGCTATACGGATCGTACCCTCTCCGACTGCAATGGGGGTCGATAATATCGATTCATCATATAATTTCAATTTATCGTAAAAATATGCTATACCAATAATGTCAACTAATGTATCTGGCGAACCGGTCTCATGTAAATGAAGGTCTTCGAGCGAAGTGCCGTGAACCTTCATCTCAGCCTCTAAGATCGTCGAGGTTATTGTGCGTGCGATTTGTTTACCTTCATCCGCTAATTCGCACAATTCAATTGCGCGCTCTAAGCACCCCACAAGAGTTTTGCCGCTGATGCTAGCGGTCTCGTCACATTTAACCTTCAATAAAAGCGCTTTCTGATGTTTAAGCTGGACATCTTGGAGTTTGACCTCGGTATACGCCATAACATTTCCAGCACAATCCAATACATCGATGACCTCGTCGCGCGGTATTATGCCGAGATCAATAAATGCTGCCAGTATCATATCGCCCGCCGCGCCGCAACGGGCATCTATTAAGTAGATCTATATACCTCCTAATTATGATAATTTTTTGATATGCGAAATCCTAAATCTAAAGAAGGTTAGGAAGTTAGGTTATGGTTAGGAGGCCAGTTTGGTTGTTGGGTTAGGAAGTTGGGCATCTAATTATAGCCCTAACCAAGCTTCTAACCTCAACCCCGGCTTCTTAACCCTAACCTAAATGGAAATGTATTTGCAGTTCTTCTAATATAAATATCTATATAATATCACAGTCCACGCATCCATTCTGGTTTGAAATCTTCACCATCTGTAACAATTATCTGGTCGATAGTTTTCAATATATCCTCTTTGTCCTGGGGTAGTGTACCCCTGATCGGAACATAATTCGATGCATGGTTCACCCGAAAAATACAATTCGTTAAATTCAAACCTTCAACTATTGTTCTTAATTCGGGATAGATATCAGTTGGATCTAATAACTTGAACTTACCCTCCTGTTCTTCTTGATACAATGGTGTTCCTGGTAATAGCATCAATGTCAATGCGCCAATATAATCAGGGTCCATTTCAGATAGAACCCGCCCGGTTTCGCGCGCGTGCACTTCGGTATCTGCCTGGCCGCCAAGCCCTAGGATTATTATTGCGGATAACAGTATCCCAGCATCTTTGACCTTCTCAGCGCATTTTATCATATGTTTACTTAAAGCGCCTTTTTTCACATGTTTCAAGATCTTATCTGAGCCACTTTCTAAACCTAAATATATAATTCTCAGCCCTTTTTCTTTCAACAATTTCAGGTCTTTTACGGGTTTATTAAGTATGTCGCCCGGGCCGCCGTAAACCCCAACACGCTCTAGTTTCGGAAATTGCTCGTATAAATATTCTAAGCTCTGGACCAATTGTTCAGTCGGCAACATTAATGCATTGCCGTCCGCCAGGAAAATTTTAGTGGTGTTATTATAAATGGGGAGTACTAGCTCCACATCACGTTTGAGATCTTCAAAACTTTTTATCCTGAACTCTTTATCGCCATATGTATCGCAAAAAGTACATCTATTGTAGGAACAGCCAATTGTTAACTGGAGTATCAAGCTGTTGGCTTCTGACGGAGGGCGGAACACAGTGCCTTCGTATAGGTCGTAAATGCTCGGACGTTTCATTTTGTTAACCTCGAGTCTTTATTTTGCCAATTTTCTTATATATTTTAGGGGTCTGCGGTAATGAACTTCGTTCATTACCTCGCTTTGTAAAACCCTTCGGCTTTTCCAAAGCAGGAGTTAGGATTTAGATTTGGTTGTCTAATGTAAGGAGTCAGGGTACCCTTTTTTTATTTGATTCGAGATTACAGATGGCAAGTTATTTAAAAGGAAGT
>CBDVCJ010000078.1:0-14077 GCA_965372445.1 uncultured Thermoplasmata archaeon
ACACAATATTAGGCATTTATGATTTTAGGATAAAATTTGAAGATAATGAAAGTGCCTCTAGTGGTTGGGAGTACTTGAATGATACTTTGGAGGTTTTAAATAACAAACCAACAGTTGAAAACTTCGATTTTTCTAAGCAGACAGTATTCCGAACAAATTCAATTTTGATTTATGCAAACGGTAGTGATATCGAAAACTCAGAAAACCAACTTACATGCGAAATAGAATATAAATCACCTTCAGGTTTTTGGACTGATTTTTTAGATGAAACATTTATTTTAGATCACTGGGAAATTGAATTCACACCTTCGAAAGATGCAGAACTTGGATATTATGACATAAAAGTTAATTTTACGGATCAAGATGGGGGTTATAGTGGCTGGACAATATTCGAAGGCGCTATTGAGGTTAAGAATAATTTACCGATAATCTCAGAACAATGTGATGATTTCGAAGTCGGTATTAATCCAATAGAAGTTGATTTAACGCTATTTGAATCCGATATTGAAGATTCCAATGAAAATTTAATATGGAGCATTGACCAAACATCTGTAGACACAACGTTATTTTCAATTGAAATTATAGATACATTTGATGATATTTTCCAAATAATACCTGTCGAAAATGTTTCAGGTAGCGATGATATTACTTTGATATTAACGGATAAAGATAATGGAACTACCACAAAGCCAAATGTGACTATTCAAATTGACAGTAAAGAAACCACCTATATCCCAAAAGTAATTTTATTATCGCCTCCTGATAAGAGTATAATAGAGACCGTAACACCAACCCTAGAATGGAAATTGAATTATTCTGGTACTGAGGAAATTACTTACACAGTATATCTTAACGAGGATTCTAATCCAACAACTGAAATAAGTTCTGGAATACTATCAACGACATATACTCTGATTGATGAATTAGACGAAGGTAAGACCTATTATTGGAAAGTGATACCAAAAGGTGGTATATGCCTATCAAATCCATTCAGATTCACTATTAACCAGAGCTTTGATCCAATTTACAAAGTAAATCTCACGGCCGAGAAGAACTATATCAAAATAAAACAGGGTGAAGCTGCTGAGATTAATTTAACAATAAAAAACGAAGGTAATACAATTGATACATACAAAATCGAATATGATTCACCAGAACTCGAGTCTGGTTTAAGCCTAAATAAGAGTAATATACAATTACTAAAAGCTGCATTTAATCAAGTTGAGCTTGGCATTATTATAGCTTCTAACATGGAAATTGGTATATACACAATTACCGTCAAAGCGACCTCATTAAATGATGAAATGGTAACTGATGAGGATATAATTAATGTGGAAGTTTACAGTGAAGTTCTTTTACCTGAAGTTGACATTACGGTTTACCCAAAATCAATAGTAATTGAGCAAGAAAATTCTGATAATGTAACTTTAACAATATCAAATATGGGGAATGCACCGGAGCAATTTTCTATATACTATGAATCAAGTGATTTTGCCGAGGGGGAAATAGTACTCTCTAAGACCTCTTTATCACTTGAGGCAGGTGAAGAAGATTATGTGCCCATATTAATATCCATCCCTGACGATATGGAACCTGGTGATTATCAACTAGAATTTTTTATACAAAGCAAAGAAGCATTGAATAGTACGGTATTAACAATCACTGTTCAAGAAAAAGGTGATGGGGAATTACCCCTTGAGGATTCAAAGTCTAACAAAGATAATTTACAAAGTTTCATATTATTACTGGTGATAATAGTAATTATGTCTATAGTTATTACCAGTATCTTTATAGGTGGTACTGAGGTAGGTAAATATAAATTTCTATCGTTGTTTGCTTTACCTTTATTCAATAGGCTTCATTCAGATAATGTATTAGACAATTTTATTCGTGGTCAGATATATGGGTATATAAAAGCCAAACCAGAAGAACATTATAATGCAATAAAAAATGCACTGGAATTAAATAATGGTACCTTTGTTCATCATGTGCGAGTTTTAGAAAAAGAGAACTATGTTTATTCAAAACGTGATGGTTTTTACACTAGATTTGACCCGAATGGCATGAAGCATACTTATCCAGAAATTCCAAAACTAAACGATTTTCAAAAAAATATGGTTGATAAAATCCGCGAGAATCCAGGTATAACTCAACATGAGATTGTGAACACATTGGGTGCAAATCAACAAGCAGTTAGTTATAATTTAACAAAGCTTGCAAGAGATAAAGTATTATATATTGACCAACAAGGTCGAGAGAAAAAATACTATATTAATTATGAAGAAATCCAAAAACCTGTAGTACAAGCACAAACTCAAGTTCCTCTACCACAATTAGTCCGGCAGCCACCACCAGCAAATGAAACACCACCCTCAATTACGTCCTCACCACCTGACAGTGTAATTGATCAATCTATTAATCCTGCAAATACTAAAAAGAATCAAGAATGATTTTGACAAAAAAATTTTAATTAAAGATATTGACTATTAAATATTATTGAATTTTTCGAAAGAGAAAAAAGGTTAGTGATTGAGAATAACAACAAATGTCGTAATCAACGATCTATTAGAGTTTATTATTTAAAAGGTTCTTAACGTTCAACATAATTCTCAGAGTTATTTGTCGTAGTTGATAATGAAGTATGACGTTTTTTAAATCTTTTCAATCAAAAGAGAGCGTGCGTTCTGAATAATATAGTGAGTGCAGATCGTAAAAACATCATCAACCTGGAAGGTAAAACATAGAAATACTTGTAGTGTAACACAGACTTTCTCTCCCGCTCTTCTCAAACGCTAGGATACCAGCATCACGTAGAATCTTCATATGATAGTTTACTAGCATTCTGTTGCTCCCAATGGTTCTAGAGATGTTCGACTGTGAACTTCCCGGACGCTCATTAACCGCGCTCAAAATTCTCTGTTGTATGGAAGTTAGTACAATTTTTAAATCACTCTTAGCTTCATACAGGTAAAACCGTCTATACATACCATCCTGACGTGATTTGATGTACTCCTCTTTCTCAAGAACATTAAGATGATGTGAAAGTGTTCCAGGTTTTAGATTGAGATCTCTTCGTAGCGCTTTGACGTGTATACCTGGATTGGCTTTGATACTCTCATATATATTTTTTCGATTTAAGTTGTCAAGTATATGTTTTCTTTTTAATCGCGTATAAGAAAACGCCCCAAAAATCATAAGAACCACGAAGCCGCCTACCACTACCATGGTAGAATAATGGAAACCATCTTGTGTAATAGGAGTAGCTCTACCATCAGGAGGTAGGTCATCTAGATTTAGCTGAAAGCCTGGAGGAGGTACCGATATTAACATCGGATCTTCTGTTTTGTCGTAAGGCATCCATGTGCCATTTTCATAGACTATTCTAAAATTCCAACCTGTGTAACCGGCTTTCGCTTTCATCCCAATCTCTTGGATATCATCCGATGTCAAACCTTTCACTATAGATTGATTCATCAGCCATTCAAGCTCGGTGCACATAGCAGTGTTCCAATCAAGTTCATCAGGCTCGAGGTTTACACTAGGTACTAAAGTCAAATAAGGTCCGCTGTGACTCTCTCGAATTGCGTTATCCCATTCGTTTGGGTCGATACTTAAGAATTCAAGCATGTCTTTTAGATCTTGATCAATACTAGCATCTAGTGTACCTTTCGCCCCTTCAACCCATATGACATTATTACCTGGGTCTGTTGGTTCTTCAGGTCTCTTGTCACCTTCACCGCTTTTGAGATATATCGTGATGTCGTTCTTAGAAAAAACCGACATAGTTAGATTCCTTTCTCCCGACTTTTCGTACCCTTTACTTTCCATAAAAGTAATAAGTGTTTCATTAAGCTCGAATTCAAAATCTAATTCTAAAGTCGCTGTATCCCACTCTCTTGTAACTTCATCCCATTTAGTTGGAATTGCCAAACTTATAGACAGTCCACAAAGGTCTATCCATTCCTCCTTTACTTCGTGGATAATTACACCTAGGTCCAAGTTGAAATGGCTTCGATAGATATAGTAAGTACCAGGTTCCCATTTATCCTCTTCTATATTCACTGATCCATTCTCTGCATAGTTTTCAAACAGTGACAGGTCATAGGTTATATTTGATTTATTCAATAACACCTCTGTCGTGAATGCGTTTTGTGGGACATAGCTTGCTTGTACTGGCATTGTTAAGAATACCAATAAAGCAATACTACATATTGTCAAGACGCCCATAAATGCTCTTGGAACTATTCGACTACTCTTGATCATGATTATCACACTCCTGCAATCTCTCGAACTCTTCTTTAGGTATATGTAATATCATTTCTCCAAGTATTCCCACCAGAAGTAATAGTGTTTAATTCTTGGTATAAACCACCCACTTTTTTTCTTTCTCGTTGGTTTTCTCTACATCAATCTACAGTAACATGTAAGGTGAACTCATCAATTATTGATTCCTCACCTTCCCACGATAGCCAGTAAACGAGTCTAAGTGTGGTTTCACCATCCTTTAGCCCTTTAAATGTCCAATTTTGCTGCCCAGGAGTACCCGGAATAGGTTCATCATCTGTGTCTTCGGGATATACGAATTTGTGGTCTACAAGTTCAAGAACTGAATAATCGCATTCTTTAATATCCCATTTATAACCGGTAGATGGATTGGATGCCAGAGAAATATCGAATATCTCATCAATTTCTATAGACACATCCGAGTTATTATCTTCCTCGGTATAAGTTCTAACGCTAGTCCCCACAGTTACATGTAAGGTGAACTCATCAGTTATTGATTCCTCACCTTCCCACGATTGCCAGTAAATGAGTCTGAGTGTGGTTTCACCATTTTTTAGCCCTTTAAATGTCCATACTTCTTTGCCAGCACCTCCCACAATGTTCTCGCCTTCGGGTGGCTCGAATTTGTGGTCTACAAGTTCAAGAACTGAATAATCCCATTCTTTAATATCCCATTCATAACCTGTAGTAGGGTTGGATGCCAGAGAAATATCGAATATCTCATCAATTTCTATAGACACATCCGAGTTATTATCTTCCTCGGTATAAGTTCTACTATCTGTTGTTACATTGGCGAAAATGAGATAACTCATACTTATTATAACCAATGTAACCACTAGCCCCAGTATTAGGACTGAGTTTGTTATTTTTACATTCTTTTGCATATTATCACCGAGAATAATAAAGGTTTTTTTCTATAAATAATTAGATTGGTCCCCTTTTTTTACAATTATTTAAACTGTTTGGTCCCCTTTCTTCTAAACAAAGATGGTTTGGTGCGTTGGATATTGCGTCTTCGGTTTAGTTCGTTTGAAGTTAAATGTTAATTAACGATTAAAACGAACCAACGTGCAGACAAACATATCCCACAAACCAACAATAACACAATATTATCCCACATACAAATTAATAGGCAAAGTAATCCCACGCATAATGGCATACTTAAAACAATCCTACGCTCTTTAGCAATACAATAGCAGTCCCACAAACATCACAACACAAGCAGTCTCAGGGCGCTATTACCTAAAAGGGTAATACAACGGTAGGTTTTTATATTTTAGCTATAATACCCGAGTCTACGGACTATGATCCAATTAAAATTCAGGAGGATTTGAACAATATGGCAGAAGAAGAAACACAAGCCGAAGAACAACCAAAAAAGGAGGAGCCACCTGCTGCAGAACCAGAAAAAGAACCGATCACACCCAACCCGGAATTTCTGCAGAAAATAATAGATGCGGGAGGCACAACTGTAAACCTATGTTTCCAGTGTGGTACATGCACAGGTAGTTGTGCATCTGGTCGACATACTGCTTTTAGAACGCGTAAAGTAGTTCGAAGAGCACAGCTTGGGTTAAAGGAACAAATATTACCATCAGACGACCTGTGGCTGTGTACAACGTGTTATACTTGCTTCGAACGATGCCCTCGGGGTGTTGAGATACCTGATATTATCTTTATTTTGCGAAATATGGCGGTTAAGGAAGGATATATGGCAGAGCCACATAAGAAAGTAGCTGGATTTTTATCTAAAACCGGCCATATGGTACCATTATCTGATGAATATAAAGGGGTCCGAAAAAAGTTCGGTTTACCTGAAGTACCACCAACGGTTCTGACAGATAAGGACGCCGCCGAGAAGTTTAAAAAACTGATCAAATTAACCGGCTTCGACAAACTAATAGCTGGCGAAGGAGGGAAGTAAAATGACATACGGATTCTTTCTGGGGTGTATAATGCCGATGCGGTACCCAGGTATCGAAAGTTCCACACGATACATGTTTGACGAACTCGGGGTAGATTACAAAGATATCAATGGCTTTTCGTGCTGTCCCGCACCCGGCGTAACACGCTCATTTGACCAGAACACATGGCTTACACTCGGCTCACGTAACCTGGCGGTCGCGGAGCAAGAGGGCGTGGATATCATAACGATCTGTAATGGCTGTTACGGGTCGCTGTTCGATGCCGCACATATTCTAGCACACGACGAAGAGAAACTAAAAAAGGTTAATGGATATTTAAAAGAGGTAGGAATGGAATATAAGGGTACGGTAAACGTCAGGCATTTTGCAGATGTACTGTATCGTGATATTGGTACCGAAGAGATCGCTAAACACGTTAAAAACAAATTAGATAATATCCGAGCCGCAATTCATTACGGATGCCATTTTCTCAAACCGAGCAAGCTCAAGAATCTTGATGATCCCGAACGCCCAAAATTATTAGAGGAACTCATAGACGCAGTAGGAGCTACGAGTATTGATTATCGCGATAAGAACATGTGCTGCGGGGCTGGTGGCGGTGTTAGAGCGAAAGTTGCGGAGGTCGCACTCGCGATCACCAAAGAGAAACTGGAAAATATCCAAAAAACGGATGCGAATTGTATTCTCAATGTATGCCCGTTTTGTCACCTGCAGTATGATCGCGGCCAAAAGGATATTGGGAATGGCTTCGATATTCCGGTCATACATCTCTCACAGCTATATGGATTGGCATTTGGCATTGATAAAGAGAAGCTTGGGTTTGACGTGCATGAAATTCCAGTAAAGTTATAAGATCGCATGACCAAACCATCCTTTTCTTTTTTTATCTTTTTTTTATCACATTTATTTTAGGAAGTGATATTATGGTGCACATAGCAAAGTTAGTAACGGTAACCGAGCTCAACAACATCCCACAACATTTGATGCCTTTTGTACAGTTTCATGCACAACTTGAAGGTGTTGAAATCAAGGACGATGAAAAGATCGCAATTATACAGATCGAAGGTACCCAGAGCTTTCAAGCGATTTTTATTGAGCGCAAGGTAACATTACAAGATATCGTAGAAAAGTTAAGATCTCAGGATACAGAGTTGAATGCTGACGCTAAGAATCTAATAGCTCAATATTTATAGTAACAATCTTCTTGTAGGTTATACTATTTTTACCTCAACGGCGGTGGCGGAGGTGCGGGTTGATAGGGTTGTGGTGAGGGCGGTGGAGCCGGTGCTGCGGATCTTTTGGATCTTGATCTTAGTACTAACCCTAATATCAGAATTACAATCCCAACAATTAGAAGTACTACACCGATAATTCCACCGATCATTGGAGGTTTGCTCACTTCAATTTCCATACCGCTTTCATCCTGACCATCCTCCATCATTTCGACATAAAGTTCAAGTTCTTCTTCGGAGGCTTGCTTGCGGCCTGCAAACCATTCATCCCAATCGGTATCATCATCGGGTGCACCGCCAACATCTGCTTCATCCCATTCGTCTTTATCTTCACATTTGACATTAAATAGAACAGAGTCACCCTCATTGAACTCGCCTTCGTCGACCCACCCTAGTTTTCCATCTTCGAATTCGATGACCATCACGGTATAATCGCCTTCTTGATGCGCTTTATCGATTGTACCTAAAAATGTATAGGTCTGGCCTTCCTCGGGGTCTTTCGGCAGATCGTCCATGTCTTCATAAACACCGACACCAGCGATAAAAGGCCACATGAATACCATTAGAATCAACCCTACGATCAGCAGAATGGCACCGATCATTGTAAGTACCATCGGCATCTTTTTGCGCGGTGGCGACCGGAGTGGCGGTGGCGGTGGCGTGGATCGGGTCGACGGGGGTGGTGGTGGGTATGTTGGGCCGCCGGGTGTGGGCGGCGGGGGGGTCGGCTGGGGCTGCGGCGGCGGATAGGCTAAAAATATGCTACTAATTACTCCTACTCTTCTCATTATTTATCCTCCTTTATTTTCCCTCCAGATAATTCATTGAAGCTTTCGATACATTTGCATTATTCCGGATTTATATAGCAACAGGATATTAATACTTAAATATTGCGGAATGTCTGGTTAGCGTTAACTATCGGGAGCACGGGAACCGGGAGCAACGAACCTAAGTCTAATGTTGAAATGCAAATTGGAGATTGGAAATTTACAATTTTCATTTTGCAATTTGAATTTGGAATCCAGTTCGGGTTCCCGTACTCCCGACGGTGGTATCTTTACTCAGACTCCCGGATTCCCGATACTTTGGAAAAGCCTGAAAGGGTTTTTCAAAGTAGAGGTAATTTACGAAGTAAATTACCGCATTAGATATTGATTGATCTACTACTCCCGACGTTTGGCATTGAATAAAATTGCGACCGTTACCAATCAATAAGAAAAGCAATTTTATTCCTCAATAACTTTTAAGTATAAACAACGAAATCTCGATTCTAATGGCAGGTGTCAAGAAATCCATTTATCGTGCACCAATAACTGCGGATGGCTTAAAAAAGATCGAACGAGGGGAGCTTAAATGGTTCGACCCGGAAATGTTCGCGAATTTCAACACGGGAACTCTTGAGCAATACCTCGACGAAAAGAATCGCACCGAAAGTTTTAAACTCCCGGCTTGGGATTGGAAAAAGATCGTCATTGCAATAGTTATCGGCTCGTTGTTTGCGCTGGTCAACCAATATGTAGGTCTAAAGGTCGGAATGGTTGTCGCGGGCTCATGGTATATTATGTTCTTGTTAGGGTTGGCCTTAAAATGGAGCCCCGCCGAGATCAATGTGAGCAGCACGGCCAGTAACGGCGCCGCAATGATCTGCACCGGCTTCGTTTTTACATTCCCTGCAATTTATCTGTTAGCGGCCGGCGGTTTCCTGGGCGATGAATACCGCACCTGGGACGCTTCTATTGGCGCTTCAGGTGCTTATATGCCGGTGATACCCAATAGTATTATTGTTATTGCACTGGTTGCCACAATCCTCAGCGGCATTCTCGGCGTAATGTATTTCATAATTTTCCGTAGAATTTGGTTGGTTGAGGACCCGCTGCCGGTGCCGGGCTTTGAAGCGACCGTGAAGCTGCTCGATCTATCGCACACGATAGGTAAAGGCCAATCCGAGGAAGCCAGTAGGTCTGTAAGACTCGCAACATTATGGATCGGGGGTGTGTCGCTCTTCACATTTTTAAGAGATTTTCCAATCAATGAAAAGTCTATTCTAGACCACATGTTCGGTGGAAGATATTATCGAGCCGGAGATATCATGCAGCCCCTCGACCAAGCTGAATATACGCATCTGACTTTCACATTAATACCCATTCAATTTGGCTTGGGATGGTTCATGAAATTCAGGACTGCATTACTGATCTTCCTGGGCACTGCTTTTACCTGGTTCATTGTAATACCCATGGCGGTCGCAATTGACGTGCCTTATTACTATGCCGAAGCCGATAGCTTGATACCAATTACTCAATGCTGGGGCCTGATCAATCCCGAATTTATCAACCTCCCGATCACACCTGCCTATGCCGCTTATGATATCGCACGGGTAATGGCAATCGGCTGCATACTCGGCGGCGGTTTCACTGCACTCATAAAAATGGCGCCTATATTTAAAACCGTGACGTCGGATATGATGAAAGCCAGTAAAGGCGGTAAAGATACCGAAGGTGGCTCCGGAGAAACCAAGAAAAGTATTGGCAAGGAGATCTATGTACCTAAAAAGGGGTGGTATGAATGGCCGGCGTCGCATATTAAATTGATGTTGGGTGTTACATTTATTGGGGTTTCGATCGTTTTCATCGTCGGCGGGTTTCCGATAGTACAATCGATCGTATTTTCGGGGTTACTTTGTTTGACTACCTTTTTCCTCGGCGCAATTGCAGTTAAGGTCATGGGCGAAACAGGGACCGAGCCGGTCTCAGCAACTTCATTTATCGTGCTGCTTATGCTGGTGACCACATTTGTGTTTTTAGATTGGTTAGGGTTGAAAATGGGCCAGGGCATGATCCTCATTATGGCACTGGTGGGCACGACCGTGTTCGGCGGCGCGATCTCGATGTCTGGCGATATAATCCTGAACTTCAAAAATGGGATATACTGCGGCAACCGCCCCTATCATCTAGTTAAGGCCTTGATCCCCGGCATCATCCCCGGTGCGATCATCGCGGCGTTCTCCGGTGCGATCTTATCTATTGGTCTGGCCACTGGCGTACTGAATCTCGTTGCGCCGCAGGCACATGCATTTGAACTTTTTGCTAAGATTTTGATGGCGGGACAAGTTGATCTATTTGTACTTGCTCTTGGAATTGCACTCGGCGTATTTATCGAGCTATTGATCGGGATGGGCACCGCGTTTGGATTGGGGATGTATTTGCCGTTGGGCATCCAGATACCGTTGCTACTGGGCGGCGCGGCCCGTGACGTCTGGGAAAAGAAATTGGTCGACCCCAAAGCCATCGAGGAAAAATGGCCGGAACGCAAAAAGACACTGAAATTGCTGGATTCTTATATGATGGCCACTGGTATGATCGTCGGTGAAGCTTTAATGGGCACTGTAATCGCGATCTATCTGGTGCTGCCGTTGTTAGGGATCGGGAGTTAATCTTTTCTAGGTCAAAGGTCCAAAGTCAAAGGTCTAAGGTCCAGATCGGGATACGGGAAACGAAAACCCCCACCATTTTTTAACACGAAGAACACGAAATTTAATTGCTAGAAATAATTCTTTCGTGGTTTTCGTGTTTTCGCGTTGAAACTGAGGGGTGGGGGTGCCGTTTCCCGATTCCCCATTCCCGCCTTGTGACATTCGATAAATATAAATAATAGTCCCTAGAATCTACCTAGCCATCATGAACCCGAAACTCCAACGTATACTCGAGAAACAACATTACAATATCGTCGGCGGCCATTCAGGTGTTAAGGTCTGCCATTGGCTGCGCCAGAAATTATTGTTTGGCAGGGTCTGTTACAAAGAAATGTTCTATGGTATTGAATCGCATCGTTGCCTGCAAATGACGCCGACCATCAATCAATGTACCCAGAAATGCCTGTTCTGCTGGCGTTTCCAGGGCTTTGACGAGCCTGCACTGGCTGAGGTTGACGAGCCCGCGTTTATTTTGGAGCATTGTCTCAAAGCCCAGCAGATGCTCACCTCGGGCTTCAAAGGCGATGAACGCTGCGATCTAAAATTATGGCAGGAAGCCCAGGCGCCCAACCAGGTGGCGATCTCGCTGTCGGGTGAGCCGACATTATATCCTAGATTGGGCGAGTTTATTGAGTTATGTCATAAACGAAACATGACGACGTTCCTGGTCACCAACGGCACGACCCCAAAGGCACTCGAGGATCTTGACCCTTTGCCAACGCAATTATATGTGTCCGTTACGGCACCAACCTACGAAATTTATAAAAAGCTATGTGTACCGATGGGGTCAATTGGAAATAAAGGCTGGGAGCTATTGAACGAGACCTTAGAGCTTTTTCCGTCTTTGGATACAAGAACCGTGGTTAGGCATACACTTGTTGACAACTGGAATCTTGGTCATGAGGATTCATATGCGAAATTGGTTGCAAAGGCAGAACCGCTATTTATCGAACCCAAGGGGTATGTTTTTGTCGGTTATTCTAGAAAGAGGATGACACTCGCCAATATGCCGTCCCACGAGAAGGTGAAACAATTTGGTGAGAACCTTGGTAAATTAGTTGGGTATGAACTGGCAATGGAGAAAGCTGATAGCAGGGTTGTGTTGTTGACCAAAAATACTGATAAGATCAAAATTAATAAATAAAAAATATGACTATTTTAAAATTTGTTTATTAGAGTTTTCAGTTTGTTGTTTGCAGTTTGTAGTCCCCCCTCAATTGAGTAGGAATAATTTGCGAAGTTAGATGTTAGGTTTCAGTAATTTACTATTGCAAATTACTTCGACCGTCGTAATCCCGCTGGGATTTCGAGGGCAGTGGTAAAATGTTTGACATTTTACCTACGGTATCCAAATCCCTACGGCATTTGGACACTGGATGTAATTTTCGAACGAAAATTACAGAAACCTGTATATCAATATCTAATTGTAACTTCTAACTTCTTGAGACTTTAAATATTTTTAATAAGTGAAACTACAAACTAAAAACTGTAAACTGCAAACTACATTGAAAATAATACCTTTAGAGCGCTTTCGCAAAATACGCTACCGTCTCGGTCGGCTTGCCGCATTGACCGCATTGGCCTTCAAATTGCTCGGCGTCGATCGGTACCCCAAGCATATCTTTATCCAGGTATTCAACCATCTGCAGCCCGCAGTCTTCTTCGCCGCACCACCCCATCCTGACAACACCCTTCACATCTTTTGCATCATCTATAATATCGACAGTTGTTATACCTTCTTTTAGGGTTGAGTCGGCTTTGGCATATAAATCGTCAGATATTTTCGCTAATAATGTTTGTAAATGCGCGATCAACTCGGTGCGTGCTACCTGCTGCTTTTCGCCACTGTCACGCCTGACAATTACAACGCTATTACTTTCAATATCACGCGGCCCAAGCTCCAGCCTCAACGGCACACCCCTGAGCTCCCAATCGTAAAATTTACTACCTGGACGTATATCACGATCATCAATATGCGAACGAATACCTGCACTTTTCAAACTATCTCGTACACCTTCGCACTCCTGCAAAACCTGGTCACGCGTGGGTTTGGACAGTATCGGGATTATCACAACCTGATAAGGTGCAACTTCGGGCGGTAGGATTATACCTTTATTATCGCCATGTACACCAATTATTGCACCGATAAGTCTTTCACTCATACCGTATGTGGTCTGGTGGACCGGTTTATGCTCGCCATTTTCATCTTCGTACATTATTTCATACGGCTTGGAGAAATTCTCTTGGTACTGATGGATCGAACCTAACTGTAATGACCTGCCGGTCGGCATCAGACAATCCAGCCCGATAGTATAAAAAGCACCTGCGAATTTATCCCAATCCGGCCGCTTGGTCACCAAGCTGGGCAAACATAGTCTTTTCGCCAGCCGTTTCCAGATCTCGATATCTTCCGCGATCTGACGCTCGGCGTCTTCAAAATCGACATGGCATGTATGTGCTTCAAAGAAATGGATCTCGCGAATTCGTATGAAAGAGCGGGTCTGCTTGGTTTCATAGCGGAATACATTGACAAGTTGATAGGTTTTCAAAGGTAGATCGGTGTGTGAGCGTATCCAGAGCGCAAACACCGGATACATCGCGGTCTCGCTGGTCGGTCTCAATAGTAACGGCACATCAAGTTCGTTCGCACCGCCGTGGGTTACCCAGTATACTTCCGCATCGAAACCTTTTATATGTTCCGCCTCTTTGGCAAATTCGGTTTTCGGTATCAATAACGGGAAGCAAACCTCATCATGGTTGGTAGCGTCCATTTCGGCTCGGATATGTTCATCGATATTACGCATCAATTTCCAGCCGTAGGGTGTCCAGACATTCATGCCTTTGATCGGATATCTTTTATCACTTAGATTCGCCAGCTCGATCACATTATTATACCATTCGCTAAAGTTATCTTTATCAAGCGTGATCTTCATTTTATCCAAATATTCATCTTGGGCGGTCATAGTACTACAGGCAATATAAATCGAATTTAAAAGTCTTTTGGTATCTAGTTGCGATTTTGGCGGGTTGTGTTGATTTGTGGGATAAGCTTGTCTTATTGTTGGTTCGTGGGATATGTTTGTCTATGGATTGGTTCGTGGGATATGTTTGTCTATGGATTGGTTCGTGGGATTGACATTTAATAGCCTTAAGGCGTAGGATTGCCA
>CBDVCJ010000079.1:0-14031 GCA_965372445.1 uncultured Thermoplasmata archaeon
TACATTATTCAAAATTAGTTTAATATTAACTGGTTCCCCACCAGGGTGCACAATAAAATCATATTTCAAGCCTTTATCCGATGAATAATATCGCACATCAATGTCATCATAAATGTTCTCATAAATGATTTCCTGAAAGTTAGGCACATCAGTACACCATTTACTCGAATCATTGCCATAAAAATAATTACTTCGATGAGGTAATTTATTAATCCCTATAGGTTTAACTTTATTACACCCCTCAAAATTCAATTTCAATACTACACTTTTTCTCGGTTGTTGTACTTCAGGTTCAAGTTTAGGATATAACTTATCAAATGGATCCCGATGTGCTTCATTCTCACTAATTGGTTCCTTGATCTCAAACACAACACCATCATCAAAGAACCATACACCTTTTCCTTGAATGTAAAATCTAACAGAATCGTTCCCTACCTGACCTTGATTCTCTGTAAAATATCCGTCAAGTCGATTAATATTTTGTAATATCTGTTGCTCTTGAGCGTTATCAATGACTGAACTATCAATTGAATGATCTGTTTCAGAAGTTGAGTAATTGTTTTGGGTTGGCTTTGAAGTTGCAAAATTCACAGCTGAAAGAAGTAGAAATAGACTAATGATTATTATTGCGATTTTCTTCATTCTTACAGCCCCCTGGAATATCATTCAGGCACATCCTAAAAAGATGTACTCTATATTTAACTTTATTGAAACGTTTATATTAAACACCACAGAGTCACTGAGGTCACAGAGTTAAAGGTATAGGTTGGGATTAAAAATAAATTTTTTCTTTTTATAATACTCTGTGCCCTCTGTGTCTCTGGTGTTGATTTATTGCAAAATAAAGAATCGAAACTCATAAATATTTTGTAGTACATATGTAACTATTGGTGATACAGTGACGAATAACTCCATTACCGTTAGATTGTCCCCGAACGATATCAAAATGATCGATAGAAAGATTGTCGAAGGTTTTTTTACCAACCGCTCCGACGTTATCAGGTATTCTATAAGACGTACAATTCAAGATCTAGAGGCGAAAGAACACAATCTGGATGAGCTTGCTAGCCTGACCCAAGATAGAGGGATCTCCATAAGGGACATACAGAAAGCGTTGAGAAACGCCCACAGGGATACCTATAGTGATATGTATGGCCAGGATTAAAGCGTTTTTAGATACCAGTGTTCTGATCGGAAAAGTCCTGAAAGTTTCTGTAAGTGCTGAAAAGGTGTTTAACGATCCTTATATTGAGAAATACACGAATGAATATGCTTTGAAAGAGTTATATCATGTTCTCAAGAGTTCCTTTAAATTTTCCGAGAAAAATATCGGTTATGCAGTTGATTATATCAGGGAGAATTGTGTAGTTCTACCAGCACCTAAAAAAGAAGAGTTCAAAAAGATCAAGCTTCAAGATAGATCGGATAGACCTATTGTATATTCTGCATATTCACATAATTTAATACTTTTTATTGATGACGAGAAGACCTATCAGGACGCCAATAACTATGTTAAGGTGAGACGTATTTGTAGAGATACTAAACGAAAAAGATAAAAAAAAGCGAGAGAAAACCTCAATAGAATTATGAAAGGATTTTATTTATCGCAGAGACGCGGAAACGCAGAATTATGTTGGATTCGATTTTTAACCGTCTATGAATTCGGAACCACGAATACACACGACTTTGGCGTAACTATTGCCAAATTCAAATCCAAAATCCCAAACCCGGTTATGGTGAGTTTTGGATTTTGAAATTTGGGTTTTGGATTTATAACGTGTTGATTCGTGGTTTCAAGTACCAAAAAAATCCAACAATTTTCTGCGATTCAGCGCTTCTGCGGTAAAAATATTAAGAGTATATGATAAAAGCTAAAGATTTTCAATTAGCTTTCCAAAACCAAGACCTCCACTATAATTCCAAACCTGCAATATCTTTTTATATACTTACCTTCCACAACCCACCTTCGATCTGCACAACATCGAATTTTTTATCGATAAACTGTTCGATCAACCATATATTGGTCTTCACATGCTCCGAAAGCTCTCGAACCGTATATTCCCCACCTGCAATCGCAAAATAAGGCAGCAGCTGGTCCGCAGTGAACACATCCACGCTACCACCCCCTTGTAGCTCCTGAACCAGCGCTTCAGCGGCAATATTACCGACCTTTTCCGCGGGCACGCCGCGCTCGCCAAGCGCCGAGGCGCCCAGTATCGAATTAGTGGTTTCGGCCCAGAGCGTTATACCGGTGCCCTGTGAGAATCCTGTCCCGCGGAGGTCTTCATTAATTTCAACATCAAAATGATCTTTCAGTTTATCAAATGCACCTTTTTTGATACGCTCCGAAACGTGGCGCGGTAATTTCGTCAAATGGACAATACCCGCAACCTTCTTCAACTCACCCGGTTCGGTTAGTTCTAACGGTTTTAAGCCTGTCACGGGCTTGATTTTCATCTCAACCACGCCCCCTCCTTTCGGGTAATAGCCTCGCCTGACCAAGTTAAGCTCCACTTGAATATTCATTTTCTCTAATAATTTTAAAAATATATTGCTAAAATGATCGAGCGGCGGAGACCATTTTACATCTGTGCCGCCTGTAATTGTTAGCTTGATCTCTTGATCAGCGTGTAACGCTGGCAACAAACAGGCTTGCAATACTAGAGTTATACTGCCGGCCGTCCCGATATCGACCCTGAATTCGCCGGCTTGGATCTTACCGGGCTCGAACTCAATGGATCTGGTCCCGACCTCCAAACCCGAGGTTGAGGCATCAGATAGTTCTGCAACTGATCTTATTGCGTGCTTGTGCTGAGCTGACAGGCCTTGTTTGGGGCGATTAGCGCGAATATTGGTTACCCTGATCGGGGTTTGGGTCAATGCCGATAACGCAACTGCGGTCCGCAGGATCTGGCCGCCGCCTTCACCGTGAGAACCATCAATTTCTAGCATTTTGCTAATAACCTCCTTGGAATTGTTAGTTTATGGTAATGAATTAAGTTTTTAGTTTTTGGTATGCACCTACCCCCCATTTGCCTTTCACCTCTTATCTATCGCCTATCCTAAGGCACCATTAGGTTAAATTCTTTAATTTAATAGCCAATTGTTGGGGTGGGGAGGAGGGACTACAAACTTCAAACTAAAAACTGTTCCTGCCCCGTTCCACCAACCATTCAACAACCATCTCAAGCGCTGCATCCGCAGTTTGGGCTTTAATTGCGTCACGGGTACCTTCGAACCTGAACTCTTGGGATTCAGTACCTTCGGCGGTGGCGAGTGCAATATAGACCAACCCCACCGGTTTATCGGCGGTGCCGCCCGAAGGGCCTGCGATACCGGTAACTGCCAGCCCAAGATCGGTTTGGGCGAGGGCCTTTATACCGTCCGCCATTGCGCGTGCAGTTTCGGGGCTGACCGCACCGTAACGTTCAAGCGTTTCGGCGGGTATTTTTAAGAGCGCTATTTTAGCGTCATTACTGTAAACGATCACGCCCCTCTCAAAATATTTCGAGCTGCCTGGAACATTAGTTATCCTATGACCGATCAGCCCACCGGTGCATGATTCTGCGGTCGCGAGCGTGATTTTATTTTTGGTGAATAGCTCGCCAAGCTCTAGCTCTAGGTTATTGTTCATATTTATCCGATCTCCTTACTTAATAATTTTCTTTAATCTTTAAATTTGGCAATTCATATAATCAGGAATAACGGGAGTAACTGGGGTCTTAAAGTCCTAAGTCCTAAGTCCTGAGTCTTCTTTCAGGTGGGAGGTGGTAGGTGGTAGGTGGTAGCCCCCGACGGGATTGGAGATGGAGGAACCCTCACTCACCCCCCACTTTTAACCGCTGAGATCGCTGAATTTTTAATTTTCAATAGCCGGGTTCGAGATTAGAGATTCAGGATGCCTCGTTTTGAATCTCCAATCTTTATACAAATTAAATAATTCAGCGTCTTCAGCGTCCTCTGCGGTTTGAAATGGGGGGCGGGGGTCCGAATCCCGAGTCCCGATTTATGACATTATCATCCTAATTTTAGAGAAGAACTATAATTTTTGAAATAAAATATTGAATTTACTCTTCCACTTCCTCGTCTAGCTCGTCTTCCAGCGGCTGGTCTGCCGGGGGTTGTAGGTAGCCAACAATTGAAGGTTGTGGCGCCAGAAGAGTGCTCTCATCAATAACGGTCGGAGTGTGCTGAGGGGGCTCTGAAACAAGCTCGTCGGGCGGCGGTGGTGGCGGTATCGGCAGCTCTTCGGCAGGGGTCGGTGAACCGTAAAGCGGCGGGGCGGGTAATGCATCCGGTGCGTCAGTGGGGTGTTCTGGCTCGGGGGGTGGTGCCGGTGGTTGGGCAGTTTTGGATTTGCGTTTGCCCATGGGTCGTACCAATAGTAACCAGATTATTATAACACAAATAACGATCAAAATTATACCGGTTAAAACATAAGCACCACTTAGATCGTCTTCGGATGGCTCTTCTTTTTGGGTTTTCGTTCCGTCATAAGGATAAAAGTCCTCGTCGTTCGGTACACCGTCACCATCGATATCAGGGTCGATCGAATCCGGGATGTTGTCACCATCTAGATCCTGTAGAGTATTGATCTTGACCTTTAATTGTACAGTATCATTTGCACCGTCATCATCAAATACGGTCAAATAAACGTAATATACACCGCCTTCACTGTAGGAATGATTGGTGTTGTTCAGCCCCTGTCCCTGCTCAACCCGCCCGTCACCAAACTCCCAACGATATATAAGGTTATCAAAATCTGAGGCTGAGTCCGAAGTGCCGGCGGCGTCAAAGGTTAATGATTGGTTGGTATAGGCTAGTGTTTCATCTACAGTCGCAACAGCTGTTGGTACAATATTGATCACATTAATTGTAGTATTAACTTCAGCTTGGCCGCCTTCGTTGTCCCAAACCAGGAGTGAGATCTTATAGGTGCCTTGATCTGTATATGCATGCTCGATCTTGGCGGTGCTGGAAATTGTACCGTCCCCGAGATCCCATTGATAGTTCAGACCGTAAGAACCCTCTTCGGGGTCATAAGAGTCCCGTGCATCAAATTTTAGCGTTTCGTCCTCGTCAACCTCGTCCGGGGTCACACCTAGATCTGCAATGGGCGGGTTATTAATTACCATCAAGATTTGGGTGTAGGCTAGCTGCCACGGGCTGGTGCCGCTATCAACATCACCAGCACGCGCTCTGAAGATGTATTCACCAATTGCGGTCTCATACGTAGTGACAAATTGCGCGCGCCATGCGGCGTTGAAGCTGTCGTAGACCAGATCTTCGATCAATACCGCGGTCCACAAAGCTTCGTCTAGATCATTGGGATCGGAGTTATTCAGAAGTTGATATTCGATCTCGCAGTTCAAATTGGCATCCAAATCCTCGATATCAGCAACTTGAAATGTTACAA
The DNA here is from genome assembly GCA_965372445.1 of uncultured Thermoplasmata archaeon. Classification (GTDB taxonomy): domain Archaea; phylum Thermoplasmatota; class Penumbrarchaeia; order JAEHCK01; family CBDVCJ01; genus CBDVCJ01. Next base: position 5,417 of record CBDVCJ010000079.1, read on the forward strand.
CCACACTCTCAGACCTGAATATCGAGGTTTTATCTAAGGATAGATTTGTTAATACAGGTAGATTATTTTTTATTAAGAATGAGTTGTTTTTGTAAAACCAATTAGAATATTCATCGTCGAGATCTTTGACTCGGGCGCTAAGGCTATAAACCCCCAATTCGGCATCTTCATCCATTGCAAATCTAATCTCCCAGCGGTAAGCATTATTATCTAACCCCGTAAAATTAATTATATCAAATATCTGCTGCCAACCACTGGACGGTGACCTGTACCTTATTTCCAGTTCCATATTAGAGGCGTTTGCGGTATCGACAACCTCAATATCATTACAATTCACATATGCTACGATCTGCTCGGTACGATAATAGAAATACGGCGGCGGTGGTGGAACTGCCCCTCTTGTCTTATTCACCACCATTCCAATCTCCACGATTTCAGGCAAGTTATTTTTCACGGTCAAAACCGCGTGGTCATAATAGATCAAGCTTGAACAATTATTTTCATCAAGAATATGAAAATTGAAGGTGTACCGTCCCAGATCTGCGTAGATATCAGGTGTAAAGGTAAGTTCCCAATGTGTAATATTAAAGACCGCACTGCTTGAGATATTGATCCATTCAGTCGCGTCTTTGATCTTGCAATACCCTAGAACCCTTAAATTAGCGTTATCCGTTTCAAAATCATAAGCCTCGATCGTAATTTCGACTGGCTCGGTACGGAAGATCTCGAGTGTGGAATAGTCTTTGGTCAAGATCTCGGGTTTGAGGTTGATGTAGATGACCTTTGAGGCTAAATTATTCTTTTCGCTTTGCTCGTGGATCGCCCCCTCGGGGTCCACTACCACGTAAATTGTTTGGTTTTGGGTGTTGGAGCCTGTATTCCAAGATATATTTACAATTGAAGATTGCAATTTAGGTATCGCCATGATATCCTTTTCACCGATCAAAATCCCACCATCTGTGGGGTCCCCCAAATAGAACCGGACCTTCAAGCTATTCAGCGAATTATTGCCTAAGTTCCAAATATTGGCATAAATTTGGAGGTCTTCGTCACTATTTGGTTTCGGGTCTGAAAAGGTAATGTTTTCGGTGATTATTTCAGCATCTGGCAGCAGATCGTGGTAGGGTTGGATCTTCGGGTCGCCAATAACGGTGCCCATCCATCCGTAGAGCTGTGAAGCATACCAATATGATTCCGCGAGATTGTAACCTAATGTATATCTATCAAACAGAATATCGGGATGTGCAATTGCAGTAAGATACGGTTCATATACATAACCCTTCACGCCGCTCACACCTTCACGGATCAGGTCTGCGACCAAGGACTGGCCATAGGACGTTCCGATGTTGAACGAGCGGCCGCCGGTTGAGACAAAGGTTTCGGCAATTGCACCCGGCACCCATGTGTTGTGGGGTTTGATCTCGAACAGCCTGATATTATCGAACAACGCCGTACCCGAAGATTGGGATAACACCCCGGAAACTGTGAGCTTTACTGCGGTGGGTACGATCTCATATCGGAGCTGGCCGAGAGATTTGAAATCGTTGGTAGTACCTTTTTTTATGGTGGTGCCATTCAAGGTTTGCAGCAGATTGTCGCCGGCATCATAAACCCGGATCATTAGATGCGCACCTTTATCATTCGATACATTAGTGACATTGACGTAACCGGTTAGATAGAATCTTACATTTGGTGGTATCGTAATGTTCTGAGAAATTGCAGAAAAGTTTGAATTGCTCTCGTTGCGGGTAATATTGAACGACCACGTGGCTTGATGCGACCAGGTATTATTTCTACTTAAGTTATCATTCACGGGATCATATTCAATAAACCAGTTATCCGGTATCCCGTCCGCCGGCGAATTATCGGTTTCAAGCCCATTGTTTAAGACCCAGTTAGATGAATAATGGCCGTCGTTCGAGCCCCAGCTGCCATAACCCCCAACATTGGTTTCGTCTGTAACATAAGTATCCGTTTGATCCAATACGGTATTGTAACCACGGGTGGTGAGTATCAGATTTGCATTTCTCAGCCAATCATTTCCAACTTGATAGCCCGGATTGCCATCTTTACCGGGGTCGACATCGAGCACGAAGTTGCCGGTGTGATAGCCATAACTTACATTACCGTTATCGATCAATATTTTAATATCGTTCCAATCATACCCCGTCAACCGTGTTACCAAGAACATGCCCTGCACCTCACGCGAAAAATCGCGGGTTTCTTCATAGAGCGTGTTCAAGAAAAAGCCGGGGTTGCCAATATTATCCTTTAAAGGTCCTAAGATCATGGAGAGCTCTTGGTCAAACGAGGCACGGTCGATCGTCATTGGGTTATTCCAATTATCGTCGCCGGTGTTTAGCTCTTTGATCTTTAAAGGTACTCCCTTGGTAGTTACAAAATAGTTGGTGGTGTTGGTTAGGTTATTATTTTGTAAATAACTCTCGATCTGTGCACGTGCATCTGCAAAGGTCGTGCGGTCAGTGACCTCGCCAGTAAAGGTCGAGATATTGCACATGTTGATATCGGCAATGTTGCGCGTCATCTGGAAATATTTTGCGATCTGTACAGAAATAGGTGAATCTTCATTATAAATAACCACCACATCATCATAATTATAGGGGTATCTTGAAGATTGAACTTTTTGTGGGTTTACATCATTCTGTGCTAACGATTGAGGCCCCTCTACAGCTTCCAACGTTAGATATTGCTCTTGTTCCAGTTTAGGATCAATTCCCAATTTAGAATTAGCATGTGTGGTTTTCAACCCGGAAATGTTTGGGCTTATAATAGTAAGAATAATAATAAATAATAAAATATTTTTATAATTTTTTCGAGTTGAATGAATAATTTTAATGATTGAAATCATCTTTTTTCGCCCCTATCCTATGGTGCTAATATAAAACACGGATTATATTACTGCTTAAAAAATATTTCTAATAATTACGCAATCTCAAGCTGTCGAATTAGATTTTCTATTTTTGAGATTATACTTTTATCTTTTTCGGTATCTAGTGATTCCAATTTCAGAAATAATTGTTTGATTATTTCAAATTTTTCTTCTTTAATTTCTGAAAAATCCAATCTAGAAATAATTGTGTCTAATAACTGTATATCTTTCTCATCTATAGCCTTCATCATTTCTGGAATTCTATCACCAAAGTACCCCCAGGAATCAAGAATTTTTATAAGATCTTTATGTCTTTCTCCTTTTAAATAAATTTCTTTGAAATAATTATAACATATTTTTTTTACTAATTGTGATGTTTCAGGAGCTTGAATTAATAAATATATAATATCCAAAATTTTCTCTATGATTTCGTTGTCTTTACCCTTCATGTAATCGTAAAAAAAATATACAAGATTTTTAATTGTAGATAGATCGTTTTTATTAATTTCTTTTTTCCTATAAATTTTATAAGCTTCATTTCTTAGAGATAGTAATAAACGGTTTATATTTTCCAATGATATTGCGGTGGTTTTTAAAAAGTCAACATAATTATTTACTAATTCTGAATTAAATAGTTCTTCTTTGTCTATTTCTATTGCTATCGTTTCCATCTCAGTTGAGTAATTTCTTTTTATCCATTCACTAAGAAAATTATCAACAAATTTGTATTTCCCTCTTTCTATTGTTTCAATAACTCCATGTCTATTCTCGATTTTCTTTAAAAAAGCGCCTATAGATCTTCCATCAATACTCAGTTCTTCAGCAATATCCCGGGGTCTTTCCAATCCTTTCATTGCCATTATAACTACTATATCCTTCATTTTTCCTGTGAGTTTTTCAAATTCGGATATGAGATGTTGAGGTAAAATATCAAAAATATATTCATATGCACTTAAAACCAATCCTCTGTCAATAACTTTTAATTCTTCAGCTTTTGCAATTTCATAGCATTTTAAACCTAATGCTTGAAGATAATAAGGATGGCAATTTGTTAAATTTATATAGAGATTCAAAGCGTCTTCATTTATATTTGTTCCAAATAATTTGAATCGATGTTTTACAAAATACCTAACCTCATCTTCCGGTAATTCCTTAACTTTTCTTAAATTGAAAAAATTAAAGAATGGTTGTTTTTTATTTGTGGTAATTTCATCTTCGAATGATTTTAAACTTGATGAAACTATAAATGATACTTTTTTCAGATCTAAAATTGAACCTCTTAAACTCCATAGAAAATCAGAACCAAATTCAAAGATTTTTTGAAATTCGTCAAGCATTATTATAATTTTACCATATTTTTTACCTACTTTGTCAATAATATTAAAAGTTTCTTTCATCAAATCTGGAAATAATTTATTATTTTTCTCAGTATTAAACTCCATCCATAATGATATAGTGCCAGGAATATCTATGCCAATTTTTTTTGGTTTAATAGATTTCGCTATTCTTTTCCCTACTCTTTTAAAGCGTTCTTTAAAGTTATTCTGACAATTTTCAATTTCGTTTAGCAAATAAATGAAAAAATTATTTAGATTGAATGGATACACTTTTTCAACTCTAATAAAAACGCAGAGAATTTGGTTTTTTTCTAATTCAGATTTACACTTAATCATCAAACTACTTTTTCCAATTCTACGTTTTCCTACAATGGCTATATGTTGTTTAACTTTAATGCTTAGTAACCGGACTATTTCTTTAGTCTCCAACTCTCTATCACAAAAATATTCTTTTAATATATCTTCTTTAATATCTTCGCCAGCAAAAAATGGAATATTGTACATTCTTACCATTATGACCAAATGGTAATAAAGATATATAAAGTTTATTACCTATTGTTAATAAACATTACAATAAATTATTTGTAAATCTCACCAAACGGTAATAATGGTAAGAAAAAATATATTGACAATTTTAAATTGTTATAAACATCGATAATTGAAATTTGTAATTTATTTATATTAAATTTTTATTTCTCAACAAGTTCCTTAAGCCGTTCCACCCCATTGATCTTTTCGATTAGCTTGAATACCGCTTCCGGCACGAGTTCGCCCCAATCCTCGCCCGCCATCATCCTTCTACGGATCTCGGTACCTGAATATTTATCGCGGTCATACGATTTCTGGACACGCACCTCATAACCCTTTTCGCCAAACAACCTTTTAGTTAATGGATTGTTGGTAAACACGGTATCAAATTTCGGCACCAGCGACTCCACATGCGAGACCCAAATTGCATAGCGATTTTGGTCTATGATCGGGATGATCGTATATTTCGTGATACCAATAGCCTCCAGCGCTTGCGCGATCATTGAATGGCGTTCGCCGGCGGTGAACGGGTTATCCAAGGTATGGCTTTCCTGTGCGCTGCCGATAACTATTAGGATATTATAGAGATTTTCTTGCATTATTTCCTTAACAGTCTCTAAATGGCCATTATGAAATGGCTGGTAACGTCCAATTAATAATGCAAGTTTCTTCTCATCCATAATTGATGTAATTGAAGTTATTAAATTTATATTTATTGTATAAGGTATTCTAAGTATAACATATCAATTCAAAAATTCCAAGGTACAAGAACCAAAAACCAAACAAATTCCAAATCCGAATTTTCAAATTCCAAACCTTATTTTGGTATTTGGGTATTGGAGCTGTTTGGTTCTTGGCATTTGGTTCTTGGAATTTCTAAATAAAAATGGTAAAAAACAATCACATCTCGATCTTGCCCTTATTCTTAAGTTTCTTCAGGGCTTCGTCGATCGCTTCATCGATTTTGCCTTCGTCTTCGAGCGCTTCTCGCACCGCTACATTTTGGTCCAGAATGCTCTTCCGCGCTTCTTTCGCACGGGCGCGCAGCACGCGTCGGATCGCAACGATCTGTGAACGCATCTCGAGTGCACGTTCATGGTAATAAGTTGCACGGTCGTTGATCTCGGTAAACTCTTCATGTTTATTATTCGACTCGACGATCAGCTGTGAGATCTCGTCGGTATATTTCGACATTTCCTCATGATATTTCTGGGATTCTTCTGACAGTCGCACGACCTCATCATGCTCCTCATCACCAGTTCTAAAAAGTGCTGTTATCCTCTCGTCGATATCGTCTATATCGGTCAGCAGACCCTGTTGATGGGGTTCAAGATTTTTAAGAACGTCCAGCTCTTGGTATTTTTTACGGATATTATCTAAAAACTTGTTCTCTTCTTTGAGTGTTAATGGGTTGGTTTGGTATTGCAGGTCGAGTTGGTTTAATTCGTCCTCGGCTGTTTTTATATCGGCCGGCAAATTCCTGAAAATTTCTTTACTCTTATCTCTTTTCAGCTTGATCAGTTCTTTTGCCTGTGCTTGAAATTCATTACGTTTACTTTTATGTTTACGCATTTCCGTTACAAGCTCATCACGCTTGATCTTGAAATTCTTCATCTCCTTTACAAGCCCATTTTTTTTCTGGTTTAACCTGTTACGCTCGGCTTTGAAACCGTCTGATTCCGCGTGGAGCGCGTCACGCTTGGCAATTAAGGCTTGATATTTCTTCTGGGCATTCCCTAAAATATTTCGAAGTTTATTGAGCTTCTCGGCGTCGTCATCTTCGGATTCCATGATCTTTTCGATGAGCTTTTGGATTGGTGGCCCTTCATCTGGTTTAAGTAAATCCTCGGCGCCATTTCCAGGTTCTTGTTGTTTGCGTTTTACCATTCTACCCCTCATTTGGCTCTTGCATTTGCAACTTTATTGGCAATTCTCGCTGCAACTGCGCCAGCAACAGTACCCGCATCGATATTAACTACAACTAACGGTGAGCATGATTGTAACATTGCATATAAAGCGCTTTCGCCCTTGCCGGCCATTCCATATCCGATCGAGACCGGCACGCCGATAACAGGCGCATCCACCAGACCCGCGACAAGTGTCGGAAGTGCACCCTCACGCCCCGCCACCACAATATATACATCAATATTCTCCTTTATCATATTTTCTAATACCGGTAAGATCCGGTGTACACCCGCGACCCCCACATCAAACGCCGTCACAACTTCGCAGCCCAACTCGTAAGCAATGATCTTTGACTCTTCTGCGACCGGGATGTCCGAGGTGCCGGCGGTGATCACTCCGACCCTGCCACCGGTGCGTTCTGAGTTATAACTTGAAGCTTTTATTACACAGATCTTTGCCCCTTCTTCAAAATGGATATCGTAACCTGAATTGTCTAAATGTGACGATATCTCTGTAAATCTCGAATTAGTAAGTCTAGAAAGAATCGCGCGGCCCTTCGCATCGATCAAGTTTTGTGCAATTGCTATAATCTGATCAATTGTTTTATCTTCGCAAATTACGATCTCTGGTATTCCGGTTCGAACTTGGCGGTTCAGGTCTAATTGCGCAAAGTTATCTATTTCAAGAATGTTGATGCGAATAAAGTTCTCAGCTTCTTCAAGAGTTATTTCATTGTTCTTGAATTTGTTGAGTATTTCTGATAGCTCCTCCATTGATGAGATAATGGTCTTAATGGATAAAAAAATTTCTGATTGATTTATATTTATTATTTCTAAATAAGGGATGTGGGATGGGGACGCTTCGCTTGTGGTATTTGAGAAGAAATTGGAAGCAAGAAGATGGAAGCTAGATTCAATTAATTTCTATCTTCAATTTTCTATCTTCTAGCTTCAATTTTCTTTGTATTCCCATACACCTCACCCCACATACCACATCCCGATCATAGAATATCAATAACAGCCAGGCTCAATAACTATCAATACCATCCGATCTCATTATAAAATAGGGGATTAAATAAATCCAGCCGCTTTCAATTCATCCTTGATAATTTCTACCGCGCGCTCAATATCTTCGAACTTCTTCGCACCGGTACAAACAACCTTGCCAGAGCCGAACAATAGCGCCACGACCTTCGGGTCATCCACCCGATAGACCAGTCCCGGGAACTGCTCAGGCTCATATTCCACTTTTTCTAAGCCTAAGGATAGTGCAATGGCATTTAGTTTGAGTTCCGCGCCCAAATCCGTTGTTGCTACAATATTCTGCACCACGATTGTCGGATCTTTCAAATTCGGTATGCCAGCCTTTCTCAAACGCTCGACCATACCATTAATTACAATCTCGACACTTTCAAGACTTTTAGCGCCGGTACAAACGATCTTGCCACTCCTGAAAAATAATAGCGCGGTCTTGGGCTCTTTCACACGATAAATTGCACCAGGGAAACGTTCAGGGTCGTATTCTAATTCTTCCAACGTTTCTGAAATTGCTTGTAAATCTAATTCTGTACCAACCGACGCAGAGACAACAACATTGACAATCTCAATTTTAGCCATGTTAAACACCCTCTTAAATGTAGGCAAATGGGAAAATAGGTTAAAAGCGTTTCGCTCGTATAGCAGATAAATCCTGTCTTTGGGGGCAGGATACATTTTGTCAATATATTTCGGATTGGAAGTTGGATTATGCTATTGGAAAGGCGAAAGACAAAAGGCGAGTGGCGAGAGGCGAAAGGCCTCGAGTCTATGGGGTCGTAGAGTTATAGAGTCATGGAGTCCGGTAAGTTGTGAGTTTGTGGCAATATTATTTCTAAGTGGGATAGTTAAAATTTCGTCTATAGGTGTGGGATTGCCAAGTTTAAGCCATTTTGCGTGGGACATGTTTGTCTATGAAAT
>CBDVCJ010000080.1:0-13864 GCA_965372445.1 uncultured Thermoplasmata archaeon
GCAATAGAATAACAAATCGACGAACACTTACGACTATTTAGACTACCGGCTCCCGTGCTCCCGCCTGAGGCATCAATTAATCAGGCTCCCGATGCTCCCGTTACTCCCGATCAGTTAACACCCATATTTCACTTTCGAGCCTTTTTCCTGACTTTGGACGGGCGAGCCTGTTTTGGTTTTGCCATGCTAGTTTGAAAATCGTATGGTGTTCTTTCGGGTTCTGCTTCTGGTTCGGGTTCTGGTTCATCGCGCTGCGCCCGACCCCTCTTGATCATAATTAAAAAGATAATGACAATTATTATAACCACTATAATTATAATCAAACTAATATATAATAAAGAATCGTCCTCAGTTTCATCTTCTTTGGCACTAACTGATACAGCTATATTTCGCTCGGGTTCGTTATTCTCGGCAATGATAGCGCCTTCTAATCGAACTTTCAATAGATATGTACCCACCGCGGTATTTTCGTGGATTTTCCATATCAGTGTAACACTCTTGGTCGAATTCGAGGAGATATCGTCGACAAGTTCGCTATCAATGATCTTATCTTCTTCGCCCGGTAGATTACCAATATATAATCTCGCATTGAAATTCTTGGCGCTAACGTGGAAATTATTTCGGATATCGATCTTCATTTCTAAGGTATCACCAACGGTCAGGTTTTGTGCTGAAAGTGTAGGCACTCCAACGACCTCAAGCTCCGAGGTCTTATAGATCACCAAAAACACCAGCGGGATAGTGACTTTATTTATGAAGTTTGAGGTTTCACCAAACACTGTCAAGCTATTATTGCCCCAGCTCCCAAATTGGGGTGTGATGACGACGAGTGTTACATACGCACTCTGGCCACTGCCCATTATTATACTGATCTGAGTGGGTTTTAAACCTTTCTCATCCATGAATTTCGTGCGCTCTTCGTCGATAATACTGAACGGGTTGTTAAAATCTACATTTTTGGTTTGGTTGATGCTTGTCTCCGATGTTTCTACGGAATGGAAAAATACCTCCCAATCGCTCCAATCATCAGGTAGATAACTTTCAGGGAATTGAAGCGTTAACGTATCTTGACCATTACCAGTATTTTTAGCTACGATCTTGAGATAGTTTGTTGCTGACAGCTCGACAACATTGGGCTCCTGATAGATATTAAGCTCGAGAGCATAGATTTGGTTAACGTTTGTGACAAGACTGATATTGCCCTGATCGTTACCTTTGCCGGATATATCATAATCAAGACGGTGGATGCCGGTTGGGGCTTTGGCAGGGACCGTTACAACAGCCTTTAATATCGCACTTGCACCCTTTGCTAAGATCAATTCATCTTGATGTATATCGAACGGCTCGTCGTCCTTTTTTAAGGCTATTCCCCAATTGTCAAGATTATCTATGGTTGTTAGTTTTACTTTATCTTCGCTATTGCCATTATTTGTAATTGTAATCGTGTAATTAACAGTTTCACCTGGGTCCGCGCTGGGTGTCTTGGGCTTGATCGTGGTTGTTATATTGTAAATATTCTTGATTATCGCCTCAATCTGGTTGGAATAAAAGGTTTCACTGGTTGCCGTAGAAGTACCAACGATCTTAAAAGTGGTTTTTTGGGGGGGTACTGCATTGTAAGGTGCAAATACGGTAAGGGTATTGGTCGCCGAGCTGTTGGCTGGAACCGTTGTTTTGGTCTCACCGAACGCGATCACCCATTCTATATCATCGGGTTCTGTACCAACTTGAAAAAGCGTATCTGTATCTAAGGTCACCTCGTCCTCAATTGTTTGGTGATTTTTTATATCTAGATCGAATGTTGTTGACTCTCCAGCAGCTAAAAATTGCTTCGGATTTTCACAATAAATTTGAATAACGTAGCCCGCAGTTATGGTAATACTATCACTTTTATCACCGGCGATTGCTGAAGTTGCAGTAACTGTTATCAAGGCTTCACCACTAGCACTAACGTTAATAATTACCTGTATCGTCGCGGATTTGCCTTCATCAATATTGATCTTGTTTACCTCGGCGGCATTATACCACAACTTTACTCCCCAGTTCGTAGGTACACCTGTAGTACTTAGATCATAAGTATCCGGATTATCGCCAATATTTGAGATCTTCAAATCAAATAATTCCTTTTGATCCGGTTCAATTGTATTGGAATGTACGGCAAATTCAACCGTAAAATCGTAAGGTGCCCGCAGGCGTGCCAGTGATTCGCCCGAAGAATTCATAATTGGAGTCACCCCAACGAGTAAAATTGTCAATATCAAATTTAGAATGATCACAAAGTTCAGAACTGATCTGGAATGAATTTTCGCGCTTGATTTTTTACAGTGCATTAAAACCACCTGATAGCGAATATGATGTACCGCTCCTTAATTTTTAAGTAATGGGGTATGATTTAAGAGTCAGATATATGTAATTAATCAAATACCTTTCGGTACATTTAAAAAGTTTTGTGGAAAAGTCAAGCGGTTTCGGATTAACTTTAAAAAATAAGAAACCGCAGAGGCTCAGAGAGCACAGAGGCGATTTTTCTATTATTTTTGGATTCGAGATTAGAGTCCCCCCACCCCTATTGCGTAATCCGAGGATTATCTGGAATCGCGAATCACGAAACTCGAATCTTTAATAATTTTACCATACACCTCTGTGAACTCTGTGTCTCCGCGGTTGTTTAATCCAAATCATTTTAAAAATACACACTTCGTAACGCAAACTAGCTTCAGTACCTAAACATTATAATTCTTCCCAAATGTTTATATCAGAAATCATATTACAATTAGAATAATATGGCTCAAAACACTCAAGCTTTAGAATATATCAGGCTTTTTAGATTACAGACCGGTGCTATTACAGCGATTGCGCCTATCTTTGGCTATATTTGTTTTGCGGCCATTAATGACATTGAGTTCAATATCGTTAATATATTTCTATTATTTCTCATTGGCATTTTTATGCATATATTCATATTCGTATTGAACGAATATATTGATGTTGATATCGACCGTTTATCGCCCGATCTTGCCGAGAAACCGTTAGTAAAAGGCTCGGTAACTATGAAGGGCGCGGCAGCAGTTATTATTGTATCTTTCGTTCTAACATACATACTGGCAATATTTTTCTTCCTGAGATTTTGGGCGATCATCGCCCTCACAATCTCGTTTGTTTTTGGCGCGATCTACGATATCTACGGTAAAAAGTTTCCGGGCTCCGATTTTGTTCTGGCGCTTTGGATCTTTTGGTTCTGTTTGTTCGGTGCCAGCACCCTGACCTCTCACAATCCTTTCGAATTACCAGCTTTGATCTATATCGTTGCCGGGCTTGGTTTTATGCAGATTGTATTTAATAACGCGGTCGAAGGCGGCATAAAAGATGTTGACCATGACCACCTGGGCGGCGCAAAAACTCTGGCGACTGTGATGGGTGTGAAGGTCAAGCGCGGCAAATTATTGTTCTCCTCCTTATTCAAAGGCTTTACATGGGGGTTGAAGATCGTACATATTGCACTGTTCATTACACTATTTTTTATGCCAGACCTGGATTTCTGGAAGTTTGAGTCATTTTATATTAGATTATTGATTATTATTTTTATATTATGTTTAGTTATAGCGATTTTCTATACAACCTATAAATTTCTTAATATCGGCAAATTTGATCGCTCGAAATTAAAGCGTATTTTTAGCATCCATGAAATCTCAACATATTTTATCGTGCCAATAATTCTCATTCCATTACTTGGGATTTATGTTGCGATTGGGTTACTTTTATTACCGCTGATTTGGTTCATATTTTTGAATTTGGTTTTATATGGAAGTCCGCTTGAGCCGCGGGTATGATTTTGTAATTTATTTTTTTATAAATGGCTTGTGGTGAACGAATTTTTTTGTTATTGATTTAATTAAATACCCGTAAAATACCTCGCGGGATTATTCTTAATATCCAAAACTATTTATATTTCAAAAACATAAGGCAAAATATAAAGTAAAATCCCTAAAAAACATAAGACAGAAAGTAAAGTTCAAACCGAAAGATTTAATAGTCAAAAGATTTTAAGGGTTTTACTGGATACATCCCAGGAGGTTTGGGAAATGATAAAATCAATAGTCAGAGAGGTTCTAGCTAGAGAGGAAGGTCGCACTGAAGACCAACCCGCTCCAATACCCGTTGGTGGCGAAGAAGAACGACCTTTAAGATTGAGAAGTACCGATTCCGAAGATGAAGAACTTAAGCGTGTACTGGCTAGTTTAAAGACAAATATAAAAATTGCAGGTTGCGGAGGCGCTGGCAGCAATACAATCAACCGTATAGTAGAAGAGGGTATTGTCGGCGCAGATATGTATGCCTTTAATAGTGATGCCCAACATTTACTCGCGATTCATGCACCCCATAAGATCTTATTAGGCCGACGCGCTACGCGCGGGCTTGGGGCCGGGTCAGTACCCCAGATCGGTGAGGAAGCGACCATCGAAGCTGAGGAAGAGGTCCGTGCCGCGCTGCAAGGCGCAGATATCGTCTTCATTACATGTGGACTGGGCGGCGGAACTGGCACTGGTGGCGCACCGGTACTGGCGCGCATCTCACGAGAAATGGGCGCTTTAACAATTGCTATTGTTACCAAACCCTTTGAGGCTGAAGGCATAGTTCGTATGCAGAATGCCGAATATGGTCTTGACCGGTTGGTGGATGTATCTGATACTGTAATTGTTATTCCAAATGATAAATTATTAGAGATCGTACCAAGATTGGCATTGAATGCAGCTTTCAAGGTTGCAGATGAGATACTCATGAGGTCGATCAAAGGTATAGTAGAGATAATTACCAAAGTCGGTTTGGTAAACTTAGACTTCGCAGATTTAAAGACCATTATGAAAGGCGGCGGAGTGGCTATGATCGGGCTCGGCGAAGCGGATGCAGAAGATCGAGCAGTCGAGGCAGTTAATGAAGCTTTGAACTCGCCGTTATTAGAGGTAGATGTTTCGGATGCCACTGGTGCACTGGTTAACGTTAGTGGCGGCGGCGATATGACCGTCACAGAAGCCGAGAAGGTCGCAGCTGAGATCCATAAAAGGATCAATCCACAGGCTCGGATAATCTGGGGGGCACAAATAGATCCGGCATTAGAGCATACAATTCGAGTTATGCTAGTTGTGACCGGCGTCAAATCAAAACAGATATTAGGTTCTACTGCAGCAGGCCGTCGCGTCGAAAGTGGTTTCGGTATCGATTTTATACGGTAGGCCGGAATGAATGATTCTGCTGAGATAACCTTATCTAAATTTCCACCAAAAAATAAAGATTCCAAAAAGGAGCTAAATAAAATAACTATATATTTAGTTATTTATTTTTTTAGGTGAAATCATATGGACATTCTTAAAAAATCCTGGGATTTACAGGCTAAAGTCGAGGAAAAGACAAAACGCATAGGTAGAGGAAAATATGGACGCGTTTTGAAAATGGCACGTAAGCCAGATAAAGAAGAATTTACGAAAGTTATTCAGATAACAGGCATAGGTATTATTCTCATTGGTGCACTTGGATTTTTAATCTTTTTAATTTGGGTGGAATTACCGCCAATACTTAGTGATCTATTAGGGATTTAAATTGTAATATTGAATATTATTAATTTTACCAACCTAGAATAATAATTGTTAAGATTATATAGAATAAAACCTTTGGGTGTGAATGTATGGAAAGCAATGAGACCCCAGAAGAACCGCAGGAGCCTTCGGAAACAGAAGGGGGGGCAGAGCCGGAGGAATACTCACAACAGCCACCGAAACCCGCCCCACCAGCCCCTGAGGACCAACCTGAGCCTTCGGAGCGCGAAGACCAAGAGGGCGAAACGCCTGCAGAACCCACGACGCCTCCGGAAGAGGAAGAGGAGGTCCAAAGTGAAGGACAACCCGAGAAGGAGCCAGCAGTTGAGGAAGAGCCTGCGAAAGAAGAGCCTCAAGAGCCCGCTGAAGATGAGGGGAGCGCTGAGAAGCAATCCACGGAAGATGTGGACGCTGAACCTGAACCAACGGGTGAAGAAGCCGCAGCACCTGAGGATGCACCGCCGCCCGAGGAAGTAAAACCGAAAGAATCCAAGCAAGAAGAGGAAGAAGAGCCAAAGTTTGAAAAGGGTATATTTGCAATAAAAACTTCAATTGGCCACGAGAAAATGGTCGCGGATACGTTGCAAGGTCGTGTTAAAAGGCGTAATGCAGATGTTTATTCTATAATGTTGCCACCGAATTTACGGGGTTATTTATTAATTGAAGCTTTAGATAATCGCGAAGCGTTGCGTGAGCTGATCAAGGGCGTGCAGCACGCTAGAACTATTGTGGAAGGCACAACGACAATAGAAGAGATCGAGGGTTTTCTTGCACCCAAACCTATCGTATCAGGCATCGAAGAAGGTGATATTGTCGAGGTCATTGCAGGACCTTTCAAAGGTGAAAAGGCCAAGGTCAAGCAGATAGATCTACCGAAGGAGGAGATCACGATCGAATTGTTTGAAGCTATGGTATCCATACCCGTCACAATAAGGGGCGACCATGTACGGGTACTCGAGAAAGAAAGTAGCTAACAAAATTGCTTTGCATTAAGATTGATATAATACGCAATTATTAAAGGCTGGAGGGTGAGGGTCACCATTTTCAGTTTATGAAAAATTAACCTTCAGCCTCCACCCTTCATCTTATAAGATATTTAAAGGACTGATAATATGGCAGAAACGATAGAAGCGCTAATAGACGCGGGCAACGCCTCTGCAGGCCCCCCGCTGGGCCCGGCCTTAGGGCCATTTGGTATAAACATCATGGATGTGGTCAAGGTAATCAACGAGCGCACCCAAGCCTTTCAGGGTTTGAAGATCCCTGTCAAAGTTATTGTTGACACCGATACAAAAGAATTTGAGATAGAAATTGGCACGCCGCCCACAACAGCATTGATATTAAAGGAACTTGGTGTTGAAAAGGGGACCGGTGAGGTTCGAATGGAAAAGATCGGGGATCTAAGTATCGACCAGTTGAAAAAGATCGTTGAGACCAAAGGCAATAGCTTATTAGGCAAAACCAAGGCGTCTGCAAGTAAAGAGGTGTTAGGTACCTGTCTCTCAATGGGAGTAACAGTGGATGGTAAAGACCCGCGCGAAGTGCAAAAAATGATAGATGAGGGTATATTGACGATCTAATATTAGATAAAATGTAGTGAATATTTCAAATACCCCAACCGAAAATATTGAAAAATAAGTTTGATGTTAGTGCATCCTTATAGGCTAATACAACCCCAAAACATTTAAATAAACATATTAATATTCTGGTAACAGGTGGTTCCAAATGACAAAGAAGAAAGTAGTCAGGAAGAAATCAGGCGAAGGTTCGGAAATGAAGGGAAAAGGAGATTTAAGAGTGTCTGATTTAACGATAACCGACGAATTTAAAACAATTGTTGATACTTCTGATGGCCGCGCCGCGGCCGAGGAACTCATGAAAATCCCAAGGGGAATCGTACTTGTTGTTGATGAAGAGAATAAACCTTGTGGCGTTATTACCGCCCGAGAATTTTTAACTATGATCGTTAAGGGAGATAACCCGACCGCAATGAGTGTAAATAGTTTGATGAATACCGATATAATGGAGATAAAGTATTCAGCTTTACTCGATAATGTGGTGCCCAAAGTTACCGAACGCGACCCCTATGCAGTTGTTGTAACAGATAAAGAAGGCAATTTAAAAGGTTATTTCTCACCTAAAGATTATCAAGAGGCCTTAGCAAAAATAAATTATATTTAAAACCGCTGAAACTTAAGCGAACATAACTCCGGCCTCTGAGGTTCGTGCACCGCCTTCACGGGCCTTTAATTTTTCACTTTTTAATAACTTATTTAAGGATTGAATAAAGTTATTTTTAGAAATAGAATAATGTTCTTCTCTGATCGCGAACATCCCGGCCTCGGTACATATGGCCTTGATATCGGCGCCTGTAAGATATTCGGTTTTGGTGGCGAAGTCTTCTAGATCTACCGGTTTTTCAATGCTCATGTTCTTAGTGTGGAGCTTGAAGATCTCGACCCGCGCGTCATAATCTGGTAATGGAATATCTATTAACCTATCAAACCTGCCAGGTCTTAACAGCGCGTCATCCAATATATCGGGTCTGTTTGTTGCACCTATTATTCTTACATCTTTAAGCGGATCGAACCCGTCCAACTCTGCCAGTAATTGCAGAAGTGTCCTCTGGACCTCGCGATCTGCAGAGGTACCCGAATCTATCCTCTTGGCGGCAATTGCATCCAGCTCATCAATGAAAATTATACTGGGTGCCTTTTCTTTGGCCATCGCAAACAGTTCACGTACGAGCCTGCTACCCTCGCCGATATATTTCTGTACTAACTCAGACCCAACCAGCCTTATGAAGGTCGCATTGGTGTGATGGGCCACTGCCTGTGCAAGCATGGTTTTGCCCGTGCCTGGTGGGCCAATGAGCAACACCCCAGTCGGAGGTTCGATACCAACTCTTTGGAAAAGTTCAGGTTTGGTCAACGGCAGTTCGACAGATTCTTGGATCTCCTCGATCTGTTTCTTCAACCCGCCTATGCTATCATAAGTAACTTGCGGTTTTTCGATTATCTCAGCACCTAAGATTTGCGGGTCTTTGGAACTTGAAAGTAATTCGATCACAGATAACGATTCACGATTCAACGACACTCGCAACCCAACAGTTAATTTCGATTTATCGACAAAATTAGCAACATGAACCACAAAGTTCGGGCCTGTGGTGCTTTTTACGACCACTCTATTATCAGCTAATATTTCCACGATATCGCCAATGATCAACGGCGGCATCTTGATCTTTTTTATCTCTTTATAAAGCTGCTCAACCTCAGTTCTGAGCTTTTTTAGCTCATTTTCCAGGAACCGCTTTTCACATTCGGCGCGTATCGCTATTTCCTTCCAGGGATTATATGGCAATTTACTCTTACTCCCATCTTCGGACTCTTCATCGTCCTCTTCTACAGTTACATCATCAAGTTTAATATCCGGGTCGTCTTTAAACACGCCTGTGGACTCATCCTCAATTAGCTCCATTTCTTCCGGGCGCGCATCCTCCAATTTTTCCTGATCGTTAACCGTATCTTTTCCGGGCTCACGCTCCTCTGGTTCTTCTGACTCTTCGACGGGTTTGACGGGTGCACCCTCATTATCGTCATCGCCAAACAGCTCCTTTTTAGCGCGGGGGTTGGATTTTGAGGGCTCGTCATCCTCTAAATCTTCGGTTTCATCACTCATTATTGCTCAACTCAGGCCACATCGATTTAAATACCTATTAATAATACTATTATCCATCATTAATAAAACTTTTCCGGTTTTATGGGTTTTTTAGAGCTTTACGGGTTTCATTTCGCGCTCTAACAACTTCAACTCTTGTTCATTAATCGCTTTCGGACTTACACTTATCAATAAAATAGAATTTGTTTCCGAAATCTTATCAATCAACCTTCGTATGAATCGTAAAACTGGGTTAAATGAATTATTGCTTATTAGATATTCCAGTCCATCCAACAGCAGAATCGCTTTATCCGAACGGTCAATAAATTCTTCAGCTACATATATCATATTTTCCAACGACGGCGAAATTGTTTTCTCTTTATTACTTTCACGGTCGGTCAGCCAATACATCGAAATATCACCAATTTCAAATATCTCTTTGATCTTAGCAGGGTTGGACCTGCAAATACATAACCCGTCATTATTATTTTTCAGTAATCTTGAAAGAATTACAAAACAGTAATGAGCCCTATCCTCTTCAATAAGATAACTCACACCTTTTTCAAAATCGGCTTCGTCGGGTTTGGATTTGAACCGGATAACATTCTCATCCTCGATTTTAACCTGAGATTCTTCCGGTTGTATTTCAGGTTGGTCTTTATTACCAACCAATTTTGCCATCGGCGCATCTTCAAGTTCAACGTCTCCCGCCTGCATTTCTGATGCTTGGGTGGATGCTGCACCCAATTCATCCTCCTTTTCATCCAAAAATTCGAGCAGTCGATCTTTAAGATCTGATTTATTACCTGTGGTTTCCAGATCCAAGGCTTCACATTTTTTTATAAGTTCATCTTTTTTCATAGTCTCTAGGTCATCAAATGTGAATTTTTCGGCTTCATTAATGCGTTTTAAACGCATGATCTCGATCATACTCTACTTCGCAAATTCAATTGCATCGTCATAAGCGCCATCTTTAAAGGCAGCTCGCGAGTTCTCTAAGGCTTCTTTGGCTACTGTTATATCCGCTCCTAAAATCTTGACATTTAGAAGTAACGACTGTGAACGACTTATAATGTTCTGTACTTGTCGCTTACGGATCTCATCATCAGACATAATTATCATCCAAGCACATATCATATAGGCTGTTTTATCAAATATACCGTTACTTTGAGATTTCGGGCATATAATATAATCTTGAGTTTTATTATTTTTTCGTTTTCCTCTCTTCTTTTTCTAAATGATATCTATAATATATATAAATTATCTACTTTAATACTTCATCGATACTTATTTTTTCGGGTATGACATCAATCAATACCTCTTCAACTAATTTAATATTCATTTCTCTATCTGCTAGTGATGATGCAGCAATAATTTTATTTAGTGCACCTTTCAAAGCACGGACATTAGTTTTGACTTTCTTCGCTACAAAGGTTATAACCTCATCAGGTACAGATACGCCATTTTTTTTCGCTATTTCCTTCAATATCTGGGTGCGTGTACCTAACGACAATGGTTTAATATCTACAATTAAACCGCCCTCGAACCGTGACCGTAATCGTTCTTCTAAGGTTACCAGATCCCGTGGCGGACGGTCACTGGTAATCACGATCTGTTTGCGACTGGTATGCAATGCATTGAACGTATGGAAAAATTCTTCCTGCGTGGAGCGTTTGTCGCCAATAAATTGTATATCGTCTATTAACAGCACATCTAATGCCCGGTATTTATTACGAAAATCGTCTAGCGCATTATTTTCAACCGCGCTGATCATATCATTAATAAACTTCTCGGAAACGACATATGCAACTTTGGCTCTTTTATTGTTAGTCATGACATAATTTCCAATTGCATTTAATAAATGTGTTTTACCCAGACCGACATTACTGTACATGAATAATGGATTATAGGCATCCGCAGGCGCTTTCGCAACT
The DNA here is from genome assembly GCA_965372445.1 of uncultured Thermoplasmata archaeon. GTDB lineage: Archaea > Thermoplasmatota > Penumbrarchaeia > JAEHCK01 > CBDVCJ01 > CBDVCJ01. Next base: position 11,183 of record CBDVCJ010000080.1, read on the forward strand.
TCAAAAGCCGCATCATGTGCAAATTTATTATTCGGTCCGACAACGAAATTTTCAAATGTGATGCCATCCAAAGGTTTACCATATTCTTCGGTTTCTTTGAGTTCCTGTTCCAGTATTTCCTGCTCTTTCGTTTCGAGCTCTATAACTCTACGCTCTAATTCTTCAGCAATCCTTTGAAGTTCTTCCTCGCGCTGTTTTAGATTCTTCTCACGTTGGATCAATGTAAAATCGGTCTCTGGTACCAACCGTTCTAATTCTAGATCTTTAGATGCCTCTAAATTCTGGCTTAATTCTGCCTTTTGGGTCATATCTTGTTCTAATTCACGGACATGTGCTATCCTTTTTCTAAGTGCCTCTTCACTCTTTCTCAACGCTTTTTCTTTAGCGACTATTTCCTTTTCCTTCTTAATTTTCGCCTTGTCTTTCTTTTTGCCTTTCTTTTTCTTTTTCTTGGTCGCAGGCCTCTTTTTTTCAACGGTTGTGAGTTTTTTACGACGTTCCTCTAGGAATTTCTCACGACTTTCTTTTAACTCTTCGACTGTAGGTTTACTTTTCTTCCTGCCAAACAGATTCTGCAGTTTCTGTAAAAAACCCATAGTGGTTACCTTCATTATCTATTCCTAATATATTACCCCTGCATATCCAACAAAACTTGAGCCTGGTTGAATGTCATAGCTTGTATAATATCTTATCAATTCACCTTTCTTGACGTTCAAATTTTTTAAAGTTACTATAGCAGTTGCCACTGCGGCATTACAGCAAGCATTGTGATTTCTACTTGCCTCTTTAAGTATTTCGCCAGCCTGCATAGCTTCCAATAGCTCACACATTTTCTTATCATTAATATTTTTTACCCACGCCACTGACTCTTTACCTATACCTTTGGTAGTAAAGTCATAATTAGGGCCGTAATGCGTGAGATCAGTAGAGCCGATGATCCTAACATCGGTGTCATTGTTTTTAATAATCTCGGCGAGCTTTCGACCGATCTGGAAATTTTTCTCGCTGGGCACCGGAATGCCGAGCGGTAGAATTTTTGTTTTGGGGAAAAAATATTTGATGAACGGTAATTGCAGCTCTATGGTATTATCTGGACTATAATCATGTACGGTTTCCAGCGAAAATTTAAAATGTTTCATTATCTCCTGGGCTAGGTTAGTATCAATTTCCAGATCGCCTAGCGGCGTTTCCCAAGCCCCGGATTTCATTATCGTGTTAACCCCAAAAGGTGAGGTGTGTCTGCCAAAAATTACGACTGTCTCCGGATCTTCGGCTTTTTGCAGTACTTTAAAAACATTACAGGCAGCACTACCCGAAAAGGTCCAGCCAGCATGCGGTACGATCCCGCCAATACGCCGTAGATCCTGGGTTTTGGGCTCTAAGGCATCCTTTAAAAATTGTTCGATCTGTTGACGACAATTTTTGGCAGAGCCAGGGTACCAGCTTCCTAGAAAATCAGCAGGTCTTCTCATAATTTGGCCTCAAAATCCTCGATTGTTAAGGTATATTCCTTATTATTTTTAATAATTTCTCTTTCCTTAAGTATTTCTCGAGTTAAGAGCCAGTATATCACCGCTAAAGACCTTCTACCTTTATTATTAGCGGGTATAATTAAATCTACATTTCGGGTTTCATTATTAGCATCACATAACGCAACCACAGGAATACCGATACTCACTGCCTCTCTTAAGGCTTGGACGTCTGCTGTTGGGTCGGTAACCATAATCACATTCGGTTCTAAATATTCAGGCAAATTGGGGTTTGTTAAGGTACCCGGGACGAACCGTCCTGGAAAGACATGTACACCTAATTGTTTGGCAAAGGTAGTTACTGGCTTTTGGCCATACTGTCTAGCAGAAACCACCAAAATAGTATCCGTTTCGAACCGGGCCAGAAACTTTGCAGCAAAATTTATTCGTTTGTTTGTCTGTTCTATATCGAGCACATAAAGTCCATCGGTTCGAACTTTATAAATAAATGACCGCATATCGGTGCTTTTTTGCTGTGTTCCAATATGGACCCCGGAGGTTAAGTATACATCCTCAGGCACTAAAAATTCAACCGATTTTTTATCGTTGGGAGCTACCATTGGATTGTTCCTCTCCATTATCTCAATACAGAAATTGGAATTACATCCTTTTCAAATTCCAATGTGGCAATTTTTATAGGATCGTACATATTTTTCGGGATTTTCGTTAAGATCGGTGCACCCATTGTAATCTGTAATGCACGGGCACCGATTATCCGCGCCTTCTCAAATCGCGTCAATTTCAAATATTGCCTCCTTAAGTGGTATAAGCACCAATAATAGTATAATTATATACATTATTGATTAAATGTAGCAACCCAATAAGCGAAGTTATATTTAAGGTTTAGTAAATATCAACGTAATTTTATACTATAAGTAGATAAAATCCAAATACAACAAAATCCCTATGTTAGGATTAAGGATTGAGGATTAAGGACATGGGTCATTTTCTTCGAAAATAACCCTCAGTGTGTGCCCGAACTTCGTTCGTTCCCACACTTGGGGTGTGCCATAGTGGATTAGAGATTATAGATTAGAGATTGGAGTTCGCCTTACGAAAGGCGAAAGACGAAAGGCGATAGGGGGAGGGGGGAACTATAACTTTAAAAATTCCAAAGGAATTTTTAAAGCGAGGTAACTTGGCGAAGCAAGTT
>CBDVCJ010000081.1:0-13758 GCA_965372445.1 uncultured Thermoplasmata archaeon
GTGATTTTATTATCTGGGAAAGAACATACTTTTATTTTGTTTATTGGAATTCTTGAAATTTGTATTTTTGGATCAACATGCAAATAAGTTCCAAATCGCTTAAAATCAATATGAGGTTTATTTTTCCATCTTGGGTCTTTTGGCTGGGAAAAAATTGAAGGACATTTATCATTACCGCATAGTTGAACCAACTTAAATCTATGTTTAGTTAATTTTGTTTTAATAATCAAATCCTTTCTTCTTTCTGTTACCATTTTTTTCTCACTCCATTATCTTTATTACTTTCAAATATATTCAATCTAAAGAATTTTAATTTTATCCAACTTATATCTTTTTAAATTTCTAAATCTCCTCCCTATGTTTCTCCTCCCACTTCGCCGTCAACTCACCAGTAAACGCACGCTGGGAACAAGTATTGAGTTGGGAGAACGGAACTTCGTGCCTTGAGTTGTGAGTTTGTAGGGCGTATTGCGTAGGGCGATTGGTAAACCGCAAACGCCGCTCGCCAAGTGACCGCTGACATTCTATTAACAAAACGGTCGCCCTTCGCTCCTCGATAACTCACAACTCACTACGTTGTTGATGTTCCTCCTCCCACTTCGCTGTCAATTCACCTGTGAACGCGCGCTGTAATAAGGTTGAAAAAAGATTGTTTAACTCATCTTCATTTTTATTATTTTTATCTTTTATCATTTCAAATCGTTCAACTATTGAAGAAAATTTTCTTTGAATGGGGAGAGGAGGAAGAATTATCTTTATTTTAGCCATTTGGCTTAATACTAAATCCCTATTTGCAATACCCCTTGTATATCTTTTTGCTTGTGCTCTACAATAATTTGAGTTTAAACAATTTTCTAAGAAAGCTCCATTAAGCTGATCCGTTGGAAATTTTAATAAAGCTAAATGTACCCAGATACCGAATTCAAAATCTACATCTATTTTTTTTGCAATACCTGTTGTTCCACCTTTTGAATACAATACATCTCCTTTTTCTGGTTTACATCTTTTACAAAATTCTTTGTGGTCTTCTTTTGAAATATATTTTAAATCTGATAAATTAAAAAATCCATTAATAATGTTATGAACAGAGATAAATGGTATTCCTTTTTCAACATAATTAGGTGAAACATGAGGACCATCTTTGATTGAAGTACAAATATTTCCTAACGTTACTACGTCCCACCCCTTCGGATTCTTCACCGGGTCCCCAAACATCTCTAAAAACACCGATTGTAAAAACTGGTCTGCAAGTTCGTTCACTTCCTTACGCTTCTGATGCAACCCATCAGCCATATCTAAAATCGTTGTGATTCGCTGTTGGACTAGGAGGGGGGGGTTTGGAAATTTTATAGATTTAATTCTCTTCATAGCTGAAACATTTTTAATCGCAGAACCAATTGAAGTTTGAAACATTTGTCTTTGTATACTGGGTGAATCAAGTAAATATTTTATAAAACGAGGGATAGCAATCTTGGGATTTAATGATATTTTCATTAATGCTTGGTTTATAATGCCTGGAATAACATCTTTAGGAACAATAGCTGTTTTTCCAATAGTACCAGAACAGCTAATAATAATATCATTTGGTTTTATTGAAAATGCTTTCATTTCGTTATATTTCTCTAAAGTTATAAAATAATTTCCTATTTTAAAATCATTGTAAATTGCATTTTTTTGTTCATATACTTTATAACCTTTCGAGACAAATATTTCTTTTTTTAAAGAACCACCAAAAGGTCCTCTTTTCAATGAATGTTTTTTGCTTGATACTATCTCAGATAATGTTTTCCATTCCCACCCCTTCGGCAGTTCCTTATTCAATCCAGCATCCCCCTAAGCTCCTGCAAATCATTCTTAATCTCTTTCTCTAAAGCCTCGATCTTATCCAAAATCACCTTCGGAGGATCATATTCAATTTCTTCATACTCGATCTCTTTATATCGATTAAGGGATAGGTCATATTCGTTTTCAATGATTTCAGCATAAGGAACGAAAAAATCTTTCTTGATTCTGTCTTCAGGATTTTCCTCTATCCTCTTTCTAAAGTGTTCAATGATTTCAGGAATATCACCTTTTCCATCAATAAATGTCCTTTTATCATCTAATGAATATCCATCTGCCTCCATATCATAAAACCATACCTTTTCAGTTTTTCCTCCTTTCGTAAACACCAGTACAGCAGTCGATACCCCAGCATACGGTTTGAATACGCCCGACGGCATCGAAATTATCGCTTCCAATTGACACTTATTCAACAATAGCTGCCGAAGTTTCTTGTGTGCATTCGACGACCCGAATAACACACCATCCGGGACGATCACACCACACCGTCCACCAATTTCTAACAAATTCATCATCCGTTCGACAAATAAAAGCTCGGTTTTGGTCGTGCTTATACTCAACGAATCATTGATATCGCTTTTATCGATGCTGCCTTTGAAGGGAGGATTCGCTAGAACCACCGAGTATTGTTCCTCCTCCTTGAATCTCTTGGAGAGTGTATCCATATAATGGATATTTGGCACTCTAATACCGTGAAGCACCATATTCATTAAACCAATCCTAACCATCGTGGTATCAAAATCGAAGCCATAGAATGTATCATTCCAAAGCAAGTCCCAATGTTTTTTATCGGCGATTTTATCACCTACAAGATTCGAAGACTCGCCGGTTTCGTCGATTTTTATTATTTCGGGATCTGTATGGTTTTTGAGTATGTATTCATACGAATTTACTAGGAATCCAGCGGTACCGCAGGCTGGATCGCAGATTTTATCACCCAGATCAGGATCGACAAGCTCTATGATCATCCTGATTATATGCCGCGGCGTACGAAACTGCCCGTTCTTACCTGAGGTTTTTATTTCTGAAAGTAAATATTCGTAAATATCACCTTGAGTATCTCGATTCTGGTTTGAGATATTTAGGTCATCGATTATACTTACTGCCTCTTGAAGTAAACTAGCTTTTGGAATTAAAAATACAGCATCTTTCATCTGCTCGGAAAAAGCGGTCTTTTCGCCATCGCTTATGTTCTTAATGAAAGGAAAGACAATATCACGTACATGTTCCAGCATTTTTTCGGCTTTATAATGTTTCCAATGTGACCATCGGCAATCCTCGTCCTCATTAAAAATTGATTTATAATCCTGCTTTTTTGCCTGAGCACGCTTCTGCTCGTTATTATCAGTATCTTCAAGTCTTTTCATAAATATAAGATATGACATCTGTTCGATCGCGGTTAATGGATTGGCGATACCGCCGCTCCAGAACCGGTCCCACAATTTATTGATCTTGGATTTTAACTCGGCTGCTAACATACATACACCTCCTATTTTTACATAGTTGTTCATTAGGATTTGTGTCAGGGGATTCGGGAATTGCCCGCCCCCCATCCCCCATTTAAAACCGCAGAGAACACAGAAGACGCTGAATTTTTTCAGCGTATTCAGCGAACTCAGCGGTTGAAGAATGGGGGGTGGGGGCTCTTAAATCCCGATTCCCAATTATTGACTATAATTTATCTTCAATTTTCACCCATTTTGCTCCCCGACCTACTCCGGTTGAGTGAATTAAACCTTCATCACGCAATTTGTGAAGTACATGACGGATCATATCTCTGGTAATGCCAGGGCATTCATTTTCTATATCCGAAATTGCGAAGGGGCCTACTTTACGCTTAACGGCTAATTTAATTTGTTCAGTTTTTGCACCTCGTCCAGTTTTTACAACACCTACGCGCTCTTCGAATTCTTTGTAAGCTCGTATCAATATTCCCCAGAAATATGTCAGCCATGGATATATGTCGTGTTTACCCTCATGCCAATTTTGTGAGGATATTTCAAGAGTTTCATAATAGCTTTCTTTAGTTTCTTCAAATATGCGTTCCAAACTTATGTACCTTCCAACTTCATAACCAGTTTTGTAAAGGAGAAGTAGAGTTAATAGTCGAGCCATTCTACCATTACCATCCTGGAATGGATGAATACATAGAAAGTCAAAGATGGTTAATGGAATAATGATTAACGAATCTCTACTTTCCTTTTCGACATCTTGACAGCGTTCAACTAGAAGTTCCATAGCGTCTGGTGTTTTTTCTACAGATACAGGTTTAAACCTTATTCGTTTCGATCTATCGGGGTATCTTTCGATTATTATATTTTCATGTTCTTTCCAAATCCCGCCCTCATCTGGCAGGTATTTATAAATTATGCTGTGCAGTTGTTTAATTACATTAATTGTAAATGGTAGTGCTGACCAGGATTCGTGGATTAACGCCAGTGCGTCTCTATAACCAGTAACTTCCTGCTCAGATCGTCCTCTTGGTTTTGTTGAATGTTTAATAATAGCTTGAATTCGGTTACGTTTGACAATTATACCTTCTAATCGATTTGATGATTCTGTGGATTCGATAATTGCCAGATTTCGCAGGGTGTCTAAAGTTTCAGGTGATTGATGACTGAATAATTCCTGTTTACCTTTATATTCACCTATGGCCCGTAAACTTGCGACTTGAGTTGAATCGAATTTTAAATTATCTAGATATTCATTAGTTAATGAATTCATTGACTTTCCCCTGGAAATAGGGTAATAATACACCTAAATAGGGTAACAACTACATAAACATTACCCTATTCTAAGGTTTTATTACCCCCTTTTATTGAATTTACTTAATATTAAACTCCGAAATCTCCCCCTGGCACACCAAAAACATCTGATTCTAAATCATTGCACATCCTAATAATATTTACTAATTCTTCTGGCTCAAACATAGGTACAGGTGCATCTGCACCAAAATTAGTAAATGGCGGCTCAAATAAATCATTGAATTCGATGTGTTTTTTACTAATAAATACAGATTGAATTGTGCGTAGGAAATTTAATTGATCTGCATTATAATCTTTATTAAAATCAATTATATAAGTCTGAAATGCGTCCTTAATTTTATCTTCTGGTTTTGGAAATTCATATAGACCGAGTATCTTTTTAATGAACTGTACAAGAGTTCCTTTGTGCTGTTTATAGACTTTTTGAAGTGTGTCTTCAGTAATAAAAAGCTCTGGACTATTGAGGGTATCCTCAAGTTTGGTAAAATCATCCTCTGTTAATATTTCATCATTTTTTATTTTCATAATAGTTGGATGCTCTTCGGCTATACTTTTTACCCGAGTTTCAACTTTTTCTTTATAGACATCAACATATTCCTGACTTGGAACCGGCCCGAATTCTATTAAAGTTCGTTGCTGGACGATGTCGTCCAGGTCCAATATTATCAAATCACGAGGTTCATCTCGTTTGTACTGCATCAAACCCGTAATTTCATGTAATAGCATCTGGGTATCTTCGAATGTGATATCTTCCCAAAACCGTTTACTAAGTACCTTATCCAATAATTCCTCTTTATCCTTAACTACATTTATGGTTCTTGGCAAACATTCGATTGTTTCGCCAATATCCTTCTTTAGCCGCTCAATTTCAGAGGTATTGTTTTCTAGTATGGCAATTCCAAGTCTTTCAACTTTAGAAATAAAAGATGCTTCTTTGATATTTACATCACGTTTAAATCGCATCAAGGGCCCAATTTTTTTCTTAAGAAATTCTATAGGGTCGATCCCTACCGAGTCCCATAATTTTGGTGAAAGTGCTTTCTCCACATCTCTAAGACATTCACGAATCGAAATTGAATCTTGAGGTAGTAATTTTATTTCTTCCAATATTTTAGTTTTAATTTCTTCAACTTTATCAGCATCACTAATTTTGGTAAAATGTTCAAGCTGCTTCAACCTCAATCTGAAGATTCGAGAGGTAATAGCTTCGCCTGTGTCCTGTTGGTCGCCTTCGGGTTTCATATCGAAGAATTCAAAATTATTCCAAAAATCAAAGATTTTAAAAAATTCTTTCTTACCATTGGGCAACCAATCTTTATGTTTGCATGTATTGTTGGATCTTGTACCTCTACCTATCATCTGCCAGAATTTGATCTTAGAAAATATTGGTTTGGCAAACACGAGATTGCATACTTCTGGTACATCTATACCCGTATCCAGCATATCGACTGAAATTGCTACCCTCGGCCATTTCTCGTGTTTGAATTCTTTAATGCTATCTTGAGCCCTAGGATCTTCAGACACAATAACTCTAGCAAGCCTACCTTTATATTCCGGGTAAAGTTTTTCAAACGCTTCCCAGATACGTTTTGCATGTTGTTTGGTAATCGCAAATATTATGGTTTTTGCAGGAATTGTACCAGTTTCATCCATCAGGCAGTTATCCATGAATTCTTTAGCTAGAGCTTCATTAGTGCCCAGTACTGCAACCTTTTTTTCGATATCAGTCCCTTCAAAATTGATTTCTTCCGGATCGACACCCTTTTCCAATAACTTAATCAGCTCTCTACGAGTCACATCTTCTTTTTTAACACCATCGATTTGAAAATGAGTTTGAGCTCCATGAACTTTAAAATCGCACAAAACACCATCATTCACGGCTTCTTCGTATGAATACATTGTAGTTGCCTGGTTGCCCTGGCAGTTAAAAAATCTAAATGTATCCCTATCGATTATTTCAGCTGGTGTGGCGGTTAAACCTATTTGTACTGCATCTAGATAGGTAAAAACATCTTTCCAGAGATTGTAAATCGATCTATGCGATTCGTCGGAGATCAAAATATCGAACTCGCCAGGTGAAATTAAATATTTACCATTGCTATCACGTTGATTGTAACATTCCATAAATGTTTGAATAGTTGAAACATACAATCTTGAATTTTTTTCAAATGTTCCGGTATAAATTTTAGATTTAGACTCTTCCGGAAAGAATTGTTTAAACCCATCATCATAAGCTTGGTCACGTAAAGCTCTTCTATCTGCTAGAAATAGAATTTTTTCAGCTCGATTGGCCTTCATCAATATATCAATAATCGCCATAGCAACTCTAGTCTTTCCTGTTCCTGTTGCCATTACAATTAGCGCTTTACGATTGCCTTTTTGTAGATGCTCGACAACTCGTTTCGTACATTCAATACTTTTTGACCTATCAATAATTCTAGAATCTATTTCAATTGATGATAGATCTTGTTTGTTTTCATTCTGGAATTGAACTCGTTCTAGATCGGATCTGGTATAAAATCCTTTAATCATTCGAGGATTTTCAAATGGGCGGTTCCAGAACCATATTTCATAACCGTTTGTTAAGAAAATGAATACTTCTTTTCCAGTTTGAGCCTTAATATCATCGGCATATTCCATAGCTTGTTTTTGGCCTAAAATCGGGTCTTTTGAGGTTCTTTTGGCCTCAATTATTGCCATTGGAGAACCAGTTTTATCAACTAGCATATAATCTGCATATTTACTTTCCTCATCATTTCTTAAGGTTTCTGAGATGGTTTTATAATCTCGTGTTTTAAAATCGGATTGTTTGGTATCGACTTCGATAATTACTTTGGTACTATCTTTTACGTCCCAACCCTGCTCTTTTAATAGGACATCGATTTTTTCTTTGCGGGTTTGGGCTTCAGTTATGTCTGGCATTTTTATCACAAATAATTTAGTTTATTGAATTATTAATTCAACCTTAATTAGACTCCAGCTCCCACGGCATCATAGAGATTTTTTAAGTAATTGTAGAGGTCAATAGCATTGAAATTATATAAAATTTAATGCAAATATTGTTTTGACGCTTAATGACATTTAAAATCAAAGTCAAAACCTGTCTCATAAGAAAGAGGAGGTTTAGGAGGATTCCTCCTCCTATAGGAACAATGATCATAGATTTTGGACCTATAACCTATAACCTATAACCTACCACCTTTCTCCTCAGGAGTGACAACAAAGCTTTAAATATCCAATCTAGAATATATATCCAATAGTGATGGAGCAATGGAAACTGACCGTGAATTAAAGTTCGAATTTTTCAAGAAATGGAATTTTCATTTCCTTCCGATCTCGGGGCCGGACATTACCATCGAGCAAGCGATAGCGTTTTCGAAAGCCGGGGGTTCGTGCGGCGGGCCGTACTATCCGGTACGACAAACCGCCACGCTCGAGAGCTTGAAATTTGAAGGTGAGGCTAAGAACATCGCGTATAAGTTCAACGCCGATTTCACCATCGTGAACCAATTACCACCCAACTCGCCGTGGTGGAAGAAGAACGAGGCGTATCTCAAGTGGATGAATTACAAGGCGCGGCGGTTGGCGCGTAAGTATAAGCTTGAGCACAAGCCGGCGCTGGTGGTGGGCATCGGCGCAAAGCATCTCACGGCATATGATACTCAGAATCTGGAGAAAAAAATCAGTAAGTTTAAGGTTCAAGCATTGTAAAACTCTAAAAGCAAATTTATTTCTATTAAATGTTATAGACGCTCGTTTTCGGCTTCGAGGCTCGTTTGGAAGCTCGTGGGGCGGTTTCGATCAACTAATATAAACCACACAAGTAAAAAATGATATTTTACTGATTTTAACTTTTTTTACCTGAGGTGTTTTGTCCTACGGACTTCAACATCAGAGGCACAGAGTACACAGAGAACGATTTATTGGGGTTTTGGGCATCCCGGCACCGATTTATTTAATAATCCAATACTACCAATAAACAAATAATCCAATAAAATCCCAACTACCAAACCCCAATATTATGGAAGAAAAGTAATAAATACGACTTATTCATTTTCAAATTAATGTATGTGCTGGTTTGTCGAATTTAAAATTGAAATGCTCGATAAAAGAAGTGAAGCCATTAATAGAATAGAAAAAATAATTGAAGACTTTAAAATTCTGCCTGGAAGACGTAGTAAGCACAAAGTCCCGTTTGTGAAAGGGTCAATATCTGATGGTTATAGGACTGCATTGCATTGTGATTGTGCTAATATCAAGATCAAAAAAGATAATGAGGGGAAAGGAATTCAGCTTTTACATTACCCTGAACTTTTTAAAATTATTATGGACCAACCTGAAGTTAAAAATATTAATGGACACTGGCATTGGACTGATGATGAACCAATCGCAAAAGAGAAAAAGCTTACAATAAATGAATTTCTAGAGCATAACTCAACCTTCGAATTGAGATCAGAAATATCATATAAAATATTAAAAGAAAAATATTATTAAACCCGAATCCAAACCAACATCTCTAATGTTAAGAAACCTAGGCCTTTAGGCTAAGGAGCTATTATTTTCGATATACCAGATCAAATAGAACACCTACAATTTTCAATGTAAATGCAATAAACGCCGCTCTTGAGGACGAGCTTAATAAGACAATTCTATGGCATTTTTTTCTGAAAAAGGTAACAAGTTCGCACCATAAAACTTAAATAATAGTTACAAGGGTGTTCCAATCTCTTTATATTAATTTCTCGTCATAAATTATTCCTAACCAAGCTAAAACAAACTTTTTTTTGGTTAGGACTTGGTAAAATGAAAGAAATAAAAGCAATAGAGGATATAGATGGGGTAGTTGAGATAGAGCCTGATGAACCCGACGTTGATGAAATTATTGAGGAGGAGGAGCCAATAAAAGCAGGGGATTTAGGGGAATGTCCTGAATGCAAAGGCTCGCATTTGGTGAAGGATTATGACCATGGTGAAGTTATTTGTGATAACTGTGGGTTGGTGATCGAAGAACATATTATCGACCATAACGCCGAATGGCGCGCTTATGACCAGGCCGAGAAGGAGAAGCGCAGTCGTACCGGCTCGCCAATGACCTTGACACGCCACGATAAAGGGCTGAGCACCGAGATCGGGTGGGTCGACCGCGATTCCAACGGCCACACGCTTTCACGGCGCAACCGTGCGAAATTCTACCGGTTACGAAAATTACATAAAATGACCAAGACCAAATCGACGCGTGAACATAATATTGCGCGTGCCTTGATGGAGATCAGCAAGAACTGTTCTAAGATGGGTTTGCCGAGGCCCGTGATCGAGACCGCAGCTTATGTCTATCGAAGAGCGCACGCTAAGAACCTTACCCGTGGCAGGAGCATATCCTCCATCTGTGCCGCAGCGATCTATGTTGCGTGCCGGCAATGTAATGTGCCGCGCACATTCGAAGAAGTTGCAGAAGTGTTCGAGATCCGCCGTCGCGATATTAGCCGCACCTATAATTGCATGATGAGGAACCTGAAATTTCAAATCCCGACACCGACACCGGAAGGCTATATCCCACAGATTTGCGGTAAACTAAGCTTGAATGGCGAGGTTCGTGCCAAGACCAAAGAGCTGCTGAAACAAGCTAATGATAAAGGCTTGATCTGCGGGCGGTCGCCCTTGGCAATATTGGGGGCGGTAATATATATCGCATCGATATTAGCTAATGAAAAGCGCACCCAGGCCCAGATCGCCAAGGCTGCGAATGTGACCGAAGTCACGATCAGAAACCGCTACAAGGAGCTCAAAGAGGTGCTTGATATCAAGATCAATGAGTCGAATAATTGATTTTTTGTGGTAAGTGAGCCAATTGGTTGCCTAATTGGGATCGGAGATTACCTACGGAAAGGCGATAGGCGATAGGCAAGAGGCGAAAGGCGATTAATTTAGTCTAGGAGTCATAGAGTAGTGGAGTTATGGTGTCGTGGAGTCCTATAAGTTGTGAGCTAGCGGCAATTTTGTCACTATGTGGGATTGCCATTTGTTTGCCAAATTGCGTAGGATTGTCAAAGTTATAGCCATTAGGCGTGGGATTTGAGTGCCATTAGTTTGATGCGTTGGATTGTACACTTCATAATATAATGCGTTCGAGCGTTATTTCGATTAATTCACAAGCTTATCGTTTATTAGGGCAATCCAACACCCTCAAGCAATCAAATGGTGCTCCCACGGATCAATCATTAGACAATGAATCCTACGCATTATGGCAAACCTGACTCAATCCCACATTCTCAAGCGTTACAATAGTAGTCCCACAAACACTCACAACTCAAGCGACCGTAGGTCGCGTCCACACAACTCAAAACTATGCGGACGCCCTAGACTCCCAAGACTCCTTGGACACCCTCGACTCTTAGACTCGTTTTGCCGCATGCCGGTGATAAAATTTTCACAAATATTAAAAGTGAATAAAATATATCTTACCTTGATTTTAATGGCACAAGATCTACAGTTGGGAGTAGCGCGCAAGAAAGCCGAGCTGATCAGTGAGGGTGTAATCCTTATCCCGCCGGGACTTCGCGTGCCGTACCCAATGAGCCGTTCTACTGCCGGTCCTGGAGCGGGCACACGTGGGTTGGTCTTTGAGCTGGACGGCACAACGCGTGTGAAATTAAGTGTGCTCAAGCAAAACCGCACGAAATTCGAATTACGACAGAAAGATCACGGTGAAAACAGCTATCAGATATACAAAGATAATGAATTGTTCATCGAAAATGTACGAATCATCCCAACCCTTTTACATGCACCGTCACAAGCGTTCATTAATATTGCCAGTGATTGTATTTACGACTGCAAGTTCTGTGCCTCGCCGCAGCTGGACCGCACCCACCAAAAACCGCAGTTCACGAACCGGAAATGGGCGGAGCTGATAATCAAAGCCGCCGAGAACAATAGTTTTGAGTCGGTAGCGATAACAAGTGCAGTCCCATGCAGCCCCGAGCGGACCGTCGGGGATATGCTCGAGATCATTGAACTGATCAAATCAGAGCTGGGGGGCTCGGTGCCTATCGGTGTCGAACCCTATGTAACGGATCTTGCAGAGCTGGACAAATTACACGAGGCTGGTGCAACCGAACTAAAATTGAACATCCAGAGCTTTGACCGTGATATTTTCGCAAAAATCTGCCCGGGGTTGGATTATGATAATATCATGAAATGTCTTGAATATGGCGTGAAGGTCTTCGGCCGCAATAAAGTATGCTCGAACCTGATCATTGGTCTTGGGGAATCCGACGAAAGTGTGCTTGAGTGCATAGAGTTTATTGCAGGGTTAGGGGCAGTAGTAAACCTAAGAGCGGTCAGAGTCAACGACTTTAATAAACAGGAACTGGCCAAAGCACTGGGCCACGCGCTCCCGCCCGTTACACCTGAACGGTTGTTAGAATTAGCTAAGGCGCAGCACGAAATATTTGATAAATTTGATCTGAAAACTACCGAGTTCGATACAATGTGCCATAAATGCGGCTGCTGCGATATCGTGCCCCAACAAGATATATGACCGAGTTGATATGTAATGGCGAATATAAAACAGCAGATAATGGAAACCTATAACGAGATAGCCGATGATTTCGACCCGACCCGCCCACACCCCTGGCCTGAAAGCGTCGAATTTATACAATCGTTGGCGAAAGATACCAAGATCCTGGATCTGGGCTGCGGCAACGGTCGTAATTCTATTTATATCGCGGCGCAAGATCTCGAGGTGGTTGGCGTCGACTTTGCAGTCAATATGCTAAAGATCGCGCAGAATAAAAAGCTAGCCCTAGAAAGCCAAAATTCACCGGAATTCCTGCAGGCCGATATCATGGAATTACCTTTCAAAGATCAGACCTTCGAGGCGGTGCTGTTCATCGCGGCGCTGCACCACATCCCCAACGAAAGTTACCGGATTAGGGCGCTTGAAGAGCTCTATCGGTGCCTGAAACCCGGCAGCCCCGCCCTGGTAAGTGTCTGGGCGTTCGACCAGCCGCGTTTCCAGGATGTGCTGTTAGAGCAGTTAACTACCGGCGATGAGCCCCTGGAGCCCGAGCCGAAACCGGCCAAAGAGCCGCGATCCGTGCCTGACGGCAATATCGGTGATGTATATGTGCCGTGGACCCGTAAGGACGGAAAAGTTTACAAGCGGTTCTATCACCTGTTCGATGAGGGCGAGATCAAGGAGCTGTTAGCGAAAACGAAATTTGATGTTTTAGAGGTTTATAGGGTGCAGGATAATTATTATGCGAAAATTGTCAAAAAATGATTGTTATCGGAATGGGGAATCTAAAGCACCACCACTTATTTTTCAACCGCTGAGTACGCTGAATTTTATTATCAATTATGGATTCGAGATTCCAGCTTCAAGATAGCCAAAGGACAATTCAGCGGTTTCGGCGTCCTCAGCGGTTAAACTTGGGGGTGGCGGGAATCGATTCCCAATTCCCGTCTATCGTTTTTTCACCACCCGTCGTCTCTTGGGGACAACGGGGTGGCTTTCCAACCTTATCAAGTTCAATTTCAGTAATAATTCCAAAAATTTCCAAACCCTATCCAGCACAGGCTCTATGTCCTCCTGAAAGAGCGCGTCCATCTCCTCACAGATATCTTGAAGCGTATGCCTGCCATCGCACCGCTCCCAGATCTTGCTGCCCTTCTCGTCCAAAGGTCGGCGGATGACGTCGGGGCCGCCGAGCCGTTTATGGAGCGCGTGCTCGAATTTGGTGAAATCTTTGGGGTAGGTCAAGACCACCCGGTCGCCCTCGTGCGACCATTTCACAGGGTAGCGGACCGGGTAGACCCTCAACACCTTCTGCATAGCGGGGTCCAGATCGGAGAATTTGACTGGCATGGTCAGGCCTTCGTAATATATAGTTCTGAATGAAAGCGTTGGTATAAAATATAATCGGAAACAATATTATTGGGAGGAAGAATCTATATATTCTGGAGGGAGGAATCCCTCCAGACCACCCTCTTTTTATAGCGGGTGGTTTTGATTTTGATAATATAATGAGCTCAGGCATCAAAACAAATAATTGCCAAGAGCTGACATTCGGGTAATGAACGAAGTGAATTACCCGTATATTATTGTGGTAGTAAAAATAATTTTTGCGAAGAAGCTTTGCGACAATGATAA
>CBDVCJ010000082.1:0-13704 GCA_965372445.1 uncultured Thermoplasmata archaeon
GGCCTTGGCGGCTGAGGGGGGGCTTGATGCACCGCTGGCCCTAGCAACACCTGCACCTCCCACAGTGCCAGATAATGCAGCCATGCCTACACGTTTTGGGTTGGAAAGTGGCTCTGCTCGAGATGTGCCGGCGGGTTTCTTACCGCTTAATAACTCGTCTATTTCGGTTTTGGTAGATGCGGCGGTTGGACGGGTGGTTTCAAGTACCGGTGCTTCCAAGCCCCGCGGTTTTCGTTTAGAATATACCCAACCGATAGCAAATAGAACTAAAATAACGATCACAATACTAATAGTCACCCATAAGAATAAATTTGGCTCTTCGCCCTCACTATCACCTGAAGGTTGTTCTGGGTTTATTGGCGGGCCTTCGCCGACTTTTATTGTTAATGTATCGTTAGATGAATGATAATGATCTTTGACGGTTAATCTAACTTTATAAATTCCCTCATTGTCATAAATGTGGGTGGTCGTTTCACCAAATCCTGGGGAGCCACCATCACCAAAATTCCAAGAATATGTTAGTGAATCTCCATCCGGGTCATAAGAATTCGAAGCGTCAAAATGCACAATATCAGTTGAATTGACCTCTTGTGAACGGCCGCCATCTGCAATAGGTTCATGGGGCTTGGTGGAAATTACGATGATCTCGATCGTAGAGGTATTATTGTAAATACTGTCATTAACCGTAAGACTGACTTTATAAAATCCGATCTTTTTATAAACATGAGTTGATTTTTTACCAAAACCACTACTTCCGTCACCAAAATCCCATTCATAAGTAAGATTTTCGCCGTCAGGGTCGTAGGAATTTGAACCATCAAAATATACAATATCAAATACCTCAACTGCTTCTTGACTGTCATGACGAGCAGTATCTAGGTTAAGGTTGGCAACTGGTGGAAGAATGTTTTGAGCTGAAACGGGGATTGAGATAGCTATCATTAAGAATAATAAAATCCCAGTTAAAGTTATTAATTTTCTAGTGGTTTGCAAATGTATTCCCATCATCCTCGAACCAATCCTGTTTATATTTTTAATCTATTTATACGAATATTAATATTTAATCTTTATTGTTTATACTAATATAAATATTTAATCTTTATTGTTTATACTAATATAAATATTATATATAGAATTTTCCGCATATTTGCCCTAAAAAAGGCCAAACCGATTGAAATTTTACTGTAATTTTAGTTTTAATATTGTTCATTGTTATTACTAACCACGCTAAATGTTAATCCGTGTTCGGAAAAATATATTCTACATAAATACTATATAATTCATAAAAATAAAACTCATTTTGACTTAAAAATATTGTAATGGGGGTTATCCTTTGGTCGAGGAGAAGAAAATAGAGCGCAAGAATATCCAAACGTCAAAATTAATGAAAAAAATAATGGCGGATTATTTCTATGAGCTTGATCGCGCTTCAAAGGACCCACACCAAAAAGTAGCGTATTGCACAAGTGTTGGACCCACCGAACTATTATATTCAATGGGTTTCAAAGTACATTTCCCTGAGAATCATGGCGCAATGCTAGGTGCAACACGGAAAGCTATGGATTATATTCCTGTGGCAAATGCGATCGGCTACTCACCTGATATTTGCTCTTACCTTACTTCGGATGTAGGTGCCCTTATCAAGAAAGAAACACCCCTGACAATAGCTTATGAGATCGCAAGCATCCCAAAACCTGATGTGGTTGTTTACAATACAAATCAGTGTCGCGATGTTCAGGAGTGGTTTTCATATTATGCAAAACACTTTGATGTTCCCATTTTAGGTGTAAACTCACCACGTGCAATAGATCTTGAATTAGCTGATACTTATATCAAAGATGTAGAGCAACAATTGAAAGATATGGTGCCTGTTTTAGAAAAGGTATCAGGTACAGGATTTGACGAGTCAAAATTAAAAGAATCAGTCAAACTATCGTTAGAAGCAACCTTATTGTGGAAGGACGTGCTTGAAACCGCCACCCATCTCCCTTCACCGTTGACCTTTTTTGATGGTACGATCCATATGGGGCCTGTTGTTGTACTTCGTGGTACTCAGATCGCAGTTGACTATTATAAAACACTGAAAGCGGAGCTTGAGGAGCGTATTACAAATAATATTGCTGCGATCGAAGGTGAACAATTTCGATTATATTGGGATGGAATGCCGATTTGGGGTAAGCTCCGGTCACTATCAAATTTGTTTCTAGACCTCAAAACCTGTATTGTTGCATCAACCTATTGTAACAGCTGGATTTTCGACAGCTTCGACCCGAACGAACCGTTTTATAGCATGGCAAAGGCATATTCAGAGATATTTATTAATCGCGCCGAGGCTGTAAAAGAAAAATATATTGAGAAGATGGCGAAGAAATATAATATTGATGGCATAATCTTTCATGATTCAAAGACCTGCCCCAACAATTCAAATAACCGTTATGGCATGCCTGAGCGCCTTCAAGGTAAGTTCGGGTTGCCCCATTTAGTACTAAATGGAGATCTGAATGACCTTCGATGTTATTCTGAAGAGCAAGCCAAAACCAATATCGAAGCATTTATTGAACAATTAAGAGAGAGTAAATAATGTAGCCAAACTAATATTTTTATCCTTCAATTAACCGGAGGCTTTGAAATTTGAACACTTTAAATCAAAATAACCCAGGATATTTTGCAGGTATCGATGTTGGTGCCGCAGCCACCAAAGTGGTAATAATAACCGAAAAATCTGAAATTGTAGGCAAAGCGATCACCAAATCCGGAGTGGACCTTAAAGGTGCGGCAGAATCAGCCTATCAAAATGCTCTTAAATATGCTGGGATTAGGGATGAGGTAAAATATATAATTGCTACCGGCTACGGCAGGAAAAATGTAGGGTTTGCGGATGAAACACTTACGGAAATCAGTTGCCACGGTAAAGGTGTGTATTATTATTTTCCTCATGATAGTACCATTATCGATATTGGCGGTCAAGATAGTAAAATAATAAGATTGGATGCGGATGGTAAAAAGGTCAGCTTCAAAATGAACCGTAAATGTGCTGCAGGTACCGGCACATTTTTGCAAGAGATCGCCAATCGACTTGAAGTACCATTAGAAGATCTTAATGAGCTTGCTCAAAACGCAACAAAAGATCTGGAACTCAATAGTTTTTGCACCGTATTCGCCTCCACAGAGATCTTAACCCGTATACGTGAAGGTGAGAAAGTGGAAGATATGGTTAAGGGCTCATTCATTTCAATTGTCAAACGAATAATGGAAATGGGCACATTTACTGAAAATGTTATTATTACTGGTGGCGTAATTGAATATAATAGCATTCTCTCTGAATTACTCGAAAAACAATTGGGTACCGAAGTTAAAGTCACACCCAACCCACAATTGACCGGTGCATTGGGCGCTGCGTTATTCGCATGTGAGTTATATTCAACACATTAGAGGAATTTATATGAGTTTACAAGAGGAACTAGAGTCAATAGTCGGAATTGAAAATGTAAGAACTTCTGAAATCGACTGCTTATGCTACTCTCGAGATATGTCTGTACATTTCGGTGTTCCTGATGCCGTTGTATTTCCAACCACCACCGAGCAGGTTGTTAAGCTAGTGGAGCTCTCTAACCAAGGTGTTGAGGGTTATAAAGATAAGATTCCGATTACACCCCGAGGTTCAGGCACGAGCGTCACCGGCGCTGTAATTCCTACCGAAGGTGGAATTGTTATTGATTTCACGAATATGAATAAAATTCTTGAGATTAATGTAGAGGATGGCTATGCAGTAGTACAACCCGGTGTGATTTGTGGCAATTTAAATAATACCTTGAGCATCCACCGCTATTTCTTTCCACCTGACCCTGGCAGCTCTGCTGTTTGTACCTTAGGTGGTATGATCTCAACTAATGCATCAGGTTTAAGGGCAGTGAAATACGGCACCACTAAAAACCACGTACTGGGTATGCAACTTGTACTTGCAGATGGTAAAATTCTTCGGACTGGCACTCGAGCACCTAAAACCTCTTCTGGTTATGACCTGACACGGTTGTTCATCAACTCGGAAGGTACACTTGGGATTGTAACTGAAATTACAGTAAAAATTTCACCCTTGCCGGAACATACTTCAATGGTATTAGCATATTTTGAACATATCGAGGACATGGGTAACGCTGTTTCCAAGATTTTGACGTCAGGGATAGAGCTTTCAGCCTGTGAAGTGATGGATAAGATCAGTATTGATGTAGTAAACAAAGCTATGGACCTAGAGTTACCTGATATTGAAGGTATGATCATGATGGAAGTGGATGGCTTCAAAGCGGCTGTGAAAAGCCAGATCGAAAAAATATTGGAGATTTGTAATGAGCCTGCCCATAAAGCTTTGGAGGTCAAATCCACTGATGATAAACTAGAGCGTTTAAAGTTATGGAAAGCGCGTGCAGGGCTGGTATCGGCCTTATCGCGTTATCGTGAAGGCTATCGGTTGATACCGATCGCTGAAGATTTTGGGGTGCCGGTCTCGAAGATCCCGGAGGCCATACAAGAGGCCCAAGCGATTTCGAAACGCCACGATATAATCATTGCAACCTTCGGGCATGTTGGGGATGGCAATCTCCACACAACTTTCATTATGGATGTTCGAAAGGTAAAAGAATGGGATAAGATCAAGACTGTTGGTCAAGAGCTAATTGATCTAGCATTAAGATTGGGCGGTACGATCTCGGCGGAACATGGTACGGGAATAGCCAAAGCTGCGTATATTGAACAGGAAATTGGAATTGGATTGGACGTAATGAAGGCGATCAAGAACCAGCTTGACCCCCACAACATTTTCAATCCCGGCAAAATGGGGCTGACCGACCACAAAAGCGATATTTATGATTATTTTGCGTTCACGAACCTCATTGAGCACCCAGAAAAAATGAACACTTTTGGCCAAGAAATTGATGATGAAATTCTGACCTGTGTACAATGTGGGTTCTGTCGTGCAGGGTGCCCTACCTTTAACGAAACTAATCTGGAATCCTTGAACGCGCGGGGAAGAGTATTGTTGTGTTACGGGCTACTCTCCGGTCATCTGGAGCCCAGTGAGGAGGTGGCTGAGCGAATATACCAGTGCACAACATGTATGAACTGTACAACCACCTGCCCTTCAGGAATAAAAGTCGTAGACATCATCGAGCGCGTACGACAATTTCTAGTTAAGAAAGGTTTTGCGTTGCCAAACCATACCCAGATCGCCGAGAAGATCGAAACACACCATAATCCATTTGGCGAACCTGTTACTGCCCGTGATGAACTTGCTGAATTGGCGGCTGATAATAGCGATGATCCGACCTCAACCGACGAATCGCAGGACGGTGGTTGCAATGAGTAATGATGACATCATTTATTACACCGGTTGCATGGCGGCTTACCGAACACAGGAGATCGCCAAGACCACCATTCAATTACTGAAAAAAGCGGGGGTCGAGTTCAAATTGCTCGGGGGTGAGGAATGGTGTTGTGGTTCTGTATTGCTACGCACCGGAAATGTAACGATTGCACGAAAAATGATGGAGCACAATCTTGAGGCATTTAAGAATTCGGGTGCAAAAACCATAATCACATCTTGTTCCGGCTGCTACCGCACGATAAAAAAAGATTATCCGAAATTAACAGATGAAAATTTCGAGTTTGAGATTCTTCAAACCACTGAATTATTAAAGAAATTAATTGAGGACGGCAAATTGAAATTCAAACCCGCTAACCCAAACGGGAATATCAAAATAACTTATCATGATCCATGCCATCTTGGACGGCATATGGGTGTTTATGATGCACCTCGTGATGTACTTCAAGCCATTCCCGCCATTGAACTTGTGGAAATGGCACGTACCCGTGAGAATGCGCGGTGTTGCGGGTATGGGGGCGGGGTGGCCTCAGCCTCCAAAGAACTTGCACAACAAATGAGCGATACTCGGTTAAAGGAAGCTATTGACACAGGCGCACAAATACTTACTTCGGCTTGCCCTTTTTGTACTTTTAGCTTGCGTGAAGCCGCAGCTCGAAATAATGCAGATATAAAAGTTATGGATCTGACTGAGGTTGTTGCACAATTTGTGGAATAAAAACTTTAAAATGGCAATTCTAGGTGAAAAATCCCACATCCCAAGCTCCAAATCCCAAACCCTTTTTTTTGAGATTTATTGATTTAAAGAATTTTTTAATAGTATGGAGGTGGAGGTGGAGGTGGTGGATATGAGGTTGGAAGCTGAGGTGGAACTTTTCCTGATTCTTTTTTAAGAACAACAATTATAATTATTACAATAATTATTATTACTGTCACAACAATAATAATATAATAAAAAAAGCCGTTCTCATCTGAAGTTTTATTTGAGGGAGTATCTTTATCTTTTTGTGTCGTGGTTGATTTTACATTTACATTTGTGGAGATAATATTATTATTAATGGCTTTGAATTGATCATTTTTTTCAGCTACTGTATTTTCAGGGTCAACCACAATTTTAAGATTGTGTACACCGCTAATTGCTTGCCAGTTAAAATTAATTAATAAAGTATCATATCCCTTTGGAATTCTATTTATTTGTGTGTTCTTAACCTCACTATTATCAACATACAAACTTACTTTTATGTCTTTTGCTTCGATATCTCCGATATTTTTAATGTATGCACTAATAGTAACGATTTCACCCTCTCTCATGACCTCAGGGTAATCCATTTTCTCAATAACTATGTCTGGGAGTAAAACATTGATAGTAATTTCTACCTCATTATCAATTGGATCTTCAAGTTCAGGCTCTTCAGAAATGCCTTTAAGCTTGATAATTTTTTGGTCACCTTCAGAAAGGTCAAATGGTACAATTATCTTTATTTTTACATAGACTTTTTGTTCTGCTCCTAACTTCAACTTTAACCGATCAATCTCTGTATTATTATTAAGATAAGCTATGTCTGGTGGTTGACCAGTCATGTCTATAATCTCAGTAAAATCTATTAATTGAATATTGGTTGTATATGATTTTGTATTAGATACATCTGAGAAGTAGCCACTCCATCCATTCTCCTCTTGATCTAATCCAAGAATCTCTAATGTGATTGTTTCAGCATTTCCTTTTTTTATCACTTCAAATATGAACGAGTTAAGCAAACCAGGGGACGTTGATTTTGTAATGGAATCGCTAAATTCATCATTTTTTTCATTATAACCTAAAATAGTAATATCATAAGTAATGGCTAGTGTAATAGTCTTATTTGCCCTATTGTTGTTTTCATTGAATTCTTCAATTTTATTTTCATAATCAATTTCTACCCATATTGTATGAGTACCTTCGGTTATTTTCCAATTTAAAATAAATATGGCTTGCCCACCTTCTTTTTCAATGTTTTTTATTGTTTGAGAATCTAATTTTATGGTATCATTTAAAAATTGCATTTCAACCTGAGACGCACTAATAGTACCCTCATTTTTGATTTTTACAGATATATTTATAGAATCTCCAAGTTCTGGATTTTCATTGGAAAATGCAATATCTTCAGATGAAAGCGAAAAATCTGCAAACCCAATAATCGTTGTAATAATAGAACTATCTTTTAATTCACTACTTAATGAAGCAACTTCAATTGTTAGTTTTGCTACTCTGGTGCTATTTTTTGTGTTGGGCGATTTTACGATTAATGTTAGTATATCTGATGAGTTTGCATTTAAATTTTTACTATAATTGTCCAAACTTGCATCCCAATCGTTGGGTCTATTTTGGATATCTAATGTTATTTGAACGTTATTGTCACCATTATTTTTTACAGTAATAAAATATTTTGTACTTACTCCTATGTCCACATAATGTAAATTATCTTCACAGAGTATCTCTAAAGTAGGTGGTATATAATCTAATGGATAAAGGTTGACCTCATCCATAAAAGAATCATATCTATTTTCTTCAACTGTAAGTGTGATATTTACAGTATATTCTCCTTTAGGTGAATTTAGTGGTGCATTTAAATCTAGATAAGTTTCACCATAATCCCCACCAGATGCACTAATAGAAATGCTTTCAGAGTCAATATCCACATTGTCATTATTAGGATCAAATAAATATCCAGTAATTTTAACTTTAGTATATCCTATATTATTCGTATAAAATTCAATATATGCGGTAACACTATTATTATATCCATCCGAATCGCTATCGTATGGGGTTAATTCTACATCCGTAATCCAGGTATTTCCATTGGAATTCATATTTTCTCTTTGCCCACAATATCCAATATTAAACAAACTAATTATTAATATAATAAGAATTATTATTATAATTGTCCGTTTCATTAAATCCCCCTAATAACTTTGACTTCTTTTAGATTTTATAACCTATTAAATTTTTCGATGGTGAAAAAATAACTAGGCCTTTTCAAGCCTTTTTAACGCCTCAGTTGCAATTTCTGGGTTGATCTCATAGCCCACCCCATTTCTACCGAGGTCGCGGGCCGCAACCAATGCTGCACCCCAGCCCAGAAATGGGTCCAATATGGTTTCACTTACATAGCTGTAAGCTTTGATAATTCGATATGGAAGTTCATACGGAAATGGCGCGACATGATCTCGACGGTCGCCACTGCCCTCGGGTTTCATTAACCATACATCACTTTTCTTGAGCGATAACCAAAACTCTTTGTCCAACTTTGAACGCTCTTTTTGGTTTTTTGTCAGATGGCCATATTTTTGGTAATTCTTGGGTGCCGGCTTTTCAAATTCCAGAATAAATTCATGTGCATAATTCAGTAATATTCCCCCTGGGTAGGGATAGGTACCAAAATGTGCCCTGACCGAATTAGTTTTTTGCCAGATGATGTCTCTTTTTAAAATGAATCCTGAATCTTCACAAACCTCAATGGTTTTTCCAACTAAATTTAGTGTTCTGAATCCTTTTGCGGTCCGAACCGGGAGGTTCATAATATTTATAAAGGCCTTTCGGCCTGGCTGCAGCACCCTATAAACTTCCTGCCAAACCTTCTTAATTTCTGCAAACCAATCCTCCAGGTCATGAATATTGCCCAGATCGGATTCTAGCGGGGTCCTAGAGTACATTTTGGTATTGAAATAAGGCGGTGAAGTTATCATTAAATTGATCGAATCATCCGGTAATTCGGACATGTACTGCGAATTTTTTACATAGATCTTCTGCACAGTATCCTTCAATTCTATGATATTTGTCGAATCGATAACTGGTAATTTCTTATTGGTGTTCTCTAAATATTGCTCTTGCGATTTTAGGTCACTTAGATCGAACCTATATTGACCGCTTGTCGCTTTTTGGGCGGCGATTGTGCCGGCCCTCACCATTTTATGAAGTTCATTAACAGAAATTCCCAGATATTTTGCCGCTTCGATCGCGGATAAATAGCTGCGGGTTTTATAATCTTGCATAATTTTTACCTACCAAATTGGACGTTCATCTTTCAATACTAATACGTTATCGACATAGACAAATTTATCTACTTCTCCAGACCAAGCTGAAGCTTGAGCCACAACAGTGACATCATGTCTCTCACGGTCACCAATTGTGGTGGTAGCACTATTTTTTTCTAAATATTTTGCATCGAACTCAAATTTGGGTATTTTATCTACCATTAAAAAAACTTTGTTACCTTTAGATCTTACACTGATTTCATGGCGTTCTCGTAGTCCGATAACTATTTCTTCTTCGCTCTTCTGTCTATCAATTTTTATTATATGGAAACCTTTAAAAATGAGGATCATTCCTATAATTATTCCGGTCCCCATTCCTATCAAATAATAGATCTTATTGCTATGATTGGTCGTTATGTAAAAAGCAAAAAAAATAGAACAAATCAATATTAATATTACTCCAGCAAAAAAAACAAGATTTCCAGCATGGTATTCTAGACTCCCGAACTTCGACACCTTCTAAACCCCAGGCGGTTGAGATTAACCCTACTAATTCTCTAAAGAGAACACATGATATTTAAGGGTAACTTAACAGAAAACCTTAAATTATCTCCCGATTCTATACTACTTGGTAAAACAAATGATAACTTTGATCGGAGTCGGGCATGTATTTGATATAAAACGCAATGTCGAGCAATTGATTTTAGAACGCAATCCAAACGTTGTGTGCGTTGAATTGGATAAGGTACGCTATCAGGCTTTGGTCGAAAAAACACCGCGTGAAAATGCACCGTTAGTTTATCAAATGCTGGCAAGGTTTCAGGAGAAGATAGCAAAAAAATATGGGGTGGGTGTCGGTGAAGAAATGATCAGTGCAATTGACACCGCAAAAAAGATCGGGGCCAGACTTGCGTTCATCGATGTTAATGCATCCAATACATTTGATACGATCTGGAAATCTATGAGTTTAAAGGAAAGACTGAAATTCACGGTCGGTGCACTTGGCGGACTTTTTGTTCGAAAAAAACACGTTGAACGCGAGTTGAAAAAGTTCGAGAAGAATCAAGATCAATATATGGAATTATTCGGTCGTGAGTTTCCTACAGTTAAACATGCACTTATTGATGACAGGGATAGATATATGGCGGATGCGATCAAAACCATTAGTGAAAAATATAATAATATTGTTGCGGTCATTGGTGATGGACATATCCTGGGTGTTCAAAAAGCTCTTGAAACTAAAAGCACTTTAGAAGGTGAAAAATTAGATATTGAAATTATTCGGTTAAGTACGGTCAGAGCTTTGAAGTCGAGTAAAACAAGCCCTATCAAATCAATAAAACATGGTGTTAAAAACTCACATGAAGTTACGGGGTCGTCAGAATCGACGAATCAAGTGAGTTTGTCATATGTTTATAAGGAAGATCAATGAGTTTTCTGTTTACAGTTTGAAGTTTGTGGTTCTAAAACATAAAGAATATTTAATACTGAAAACTCCAAACTGCAAACTACAAACTTAGTAATAAAAGCAAATATTACCGTAAGATTTTTATATAGTGGTATTGTATATTATAAGAGATATAAATTCATTAATCAACATCAGTGGGGATGTAGATTATATGATGCTTAACAAGAAATTAGTACTTACAATATTTGTCGTTGTAATTTTATTGACTGTGGTGGTCTGGGGCGCACTCGCACCCGGTGAAGAGTCAGAACGCGCTGTTGCCAATCCCGGTTTCGAAGGTGTATCCTGGGCGAATGTCGTGCCAATAAAAAAGACAACCCTGGTTAATCATGACCCTGATAGCTATATTGATGATTATGCCTATTTAGCTGCGGTACCTGCGTCGGTCTTTTATAGCCAAAATAATGATAAATTGTTCTCAAACCCGTTATTGTTTTATGAACCTTCGGGTCAATACACTGACCAGGAATTAACTCGTAATGCCGGCCAGGGACTGGAATATTTTATGGAAGATTGGCAGACCTACAACAAAGGTAATTTAGATATAATTCAGACCATTAATGTTCCACAATCAGATGTTAGTGACCTTCAATCCAAATGGAATGCCACCCGCTGGGATAGTATCAATGTCAATCCCGGTAAGGCAGATTCACATGAAACTGTTGCCAGTAAAATTGCGCTATTCAACTGGGAGCATTCAAAGGAAGCCGTGGTGGCGGTAGCCGACAGTGATTACGAACGGGTGGATGAAGAGATAACCGATACATTGACAGGCACAACACCTGGCTTTGATGTACAAAAAGAAACCTTCCATGGAGAAGCTGAACCCGATCCAACGACACCAATATTTCACGATTTTCAAATTAATGAAGGTTATAAATATATCACTGCGCTTTTAACATGGGGCAATGACTGGAATCCTCTCTCTGATATTACGGAACGGGGCAAGGACCCGGACTTACAATTATATTGTTGGGAGATCGGTGAGGACGGCGCACAAGTTGCAGCCTCTGCGAATTGGAATGTGCTATCTGGTGCTAGTGAATATATTGGATCATATATATATGAACCTGGCGAGTGGTCGGCGGCGGTGACTTATATGCCGACCGAAGCTTATCCGAATGAAGATGAACAAAATAGTGGCGGCATCCAATTGAACTCCGCCCCACTGGAAAGTCAAACCCGCGGCCAGCAGATCTCACTCCCGACCGACCAGATCATACCACGACCTTTTGATTCCACAGTTGTTTATACGATCGATATATCAAAATATCCCGGCGTTGATATACCCTTAAACCAGGAGACACCATTTGGGGTGCGTGAGGTATCCTTTAAACTTACATGGACCGACAGCTCGCAGCAATTAGGGCTTGTTGTTAGAGGCCCCTCCGGTGCCGAGATCGCGGCTCAGATCAGGCAATCCTCAGATATGTCGCAAACTGTTGAATTGGACCAATTAGGTGAAGGGCAATATTATGTGTCGGTCGTTAATCTTGGCGAAGAAGCTGGGGGTGAAAAGCCCAGACCTACCGAGTTCTCGGTTGACTATTCATATCATCAAAAGATTACACGTGCAGAAGGGGAAGGACTGGTATCGGCAACCGAAGGTGCTGTACTTGCCGCAATAAAAAATATTCCACTGCTTTACACGAGCCGGTCGTCATTTTCAGATGATTTAGAAAATGCACTAAATGAATTAGGTGTGAAAAAAATATATTTAGTTGACCTAGGCAACCATCGCTCTTCTGGCCTAGTGGATAAACTCAAAAGTTCGAGGTCATTATTCCAGGAGAAACTTGTTATTAATAAAATAACTACTTATGATGGAATATATAATTTGATATACAAGCTCACGACCCGTAATGATAGATCACAGAACGATATCGTATTTTCGACCATCGACCCCTGGACTTATTCTTACGTTACAGATGGTATCGGCAAGGAACTCGATAAGGCTCTCTTTATTGGACCTGCGGCATTCGCCGCGGCACATCATGGCTGTCCGGTGGTGGTCGTTGATGTCCATCCCAAACTTTCATGCGCTCAGAGCTGGCACAATGAATTTTGGAAGTTTGCGTTCAATGGTCGAAAGGAACCCTCGGTCGGGTGCATGATACTTACCGGAAAACAGGTTTATGATTTTATGAATGATTTCTTATTTGAAGATGGCTATGGTTTTGATAGACCTGGTCAGGAATCTATTCTAACGGTTGCAGGGCAGTTCGATATTGGCACTACTTGGGATAGGATGCTTGTGGGCGCGGCGATCCCCGGTAGGATCCAAGGTGCTCCCACCGATACTGCATACTGGATCGCTAGGTCGATGTTTTATCCTGCAATGATCTTTGCAAACCCCGCAATCAATCCGGAGCTTGATGAATATGGCGGCAGTCGTATTACAGGTTCGAAATCCGTTCGAACCGGTGGTGTATTAAACATAATCGATGAAGGCGGTGAAGTGCAATCGGAATTCCCGGTATTGCAAAGCTGGATCTCATATGAGCATAAGTTCAATGAGGTCGCTAGTGAATATTGGGGTTGTGATTATGTCACTGCAACGGGTATTGTGCCATTCCGCACACCTTCCTCAGAACCTATTGACAATGGCTTTTGGCCCGATATGTCGTCAAGCGAGGTTATGCCGTACTATATCGAGCAAGCTGGATACGGTTCAAATGTATTTACAACCAATTTCCAAACTTCAATGGAGAACCTGAACCGCGGTGTAATTATGTGGTTGGAAGTCATGCATGGTGGCAGCAGCGGAGGTGGTGTTGTCGGGTTCTGGAACGAAGAGGAGCTCGAATCCAACCCCTGGCGTGGTTATGAGGAGAATGCATTAACTATG
>CBDVCJ010000083.1:0-13673 GCA_965372445.1 uncultured Thermoplasmata archaeon
AATATTTCTTGAATATAAAAATATTTTGAATATTAAAATTACAAAAGGAAAAGTAGGATTTATTTCAATTTTTATTGAATATAATGAAAAATTATTTGATGATAATGTGTTAACATCATCTATTAATAAAAAATACGAAATAAATTGGATGGTTGTTGGAAAAAAAGGGATTATAAAGTTAGTTGCAATTTTTAAAAAATATTGTCCTGATGTAAAAATTAAGGTAAAAAAAGTAGATTAATCCCTCTGTAAGGTGAAATGATGGAGAAATTGAATATTATTTCATTGACACACTTTATTGTGGGGCTGTATCCCGCATTGATATTATTTGTAAGTGTTTCTACACCAATTTTTAAAGATATTCCAATCAAAGATGTTTTATGGATAATATCATTTCTTGTAATTCCACTGATTGTTTTTGTTATTGGCATGTATTTATTCAAAGTTTTAATTAGAAAGGAATTAATATCAAACTATGGAATATTGATCATTCTTACTACCTTATCAAATTCTCTGATTCTTGTTTCTTACTGTTACTTCCTCACTTGGTAATCAAAGATTAACCACCTCACACTCAGCTAAAAAGGTGAAATTATGAAAAAGAAAAATATTAATGAAATTGGTCATAATTATCCTTTTGATCCAGACAAATCACCATTCAGTAAGTTTGAAGAAAAAGTCTTCCCAAAAATATTATTTATTGGAGTATTAACAAGTGTAGTTGTATTATTTATAATTTTATTGATTTATTATAATTTTGGAACAGCATTAATTTTTACACTTGTTTATTCATTATTGTGGATTTTTTTATTGGGTCCTGTTATTGTTAAATTAATGATTTATAGAAGAGAAAAAATTATAGGTTATGAATAAAAAAATTTACCGCAGAAGTGTAGAAATGTATCTTTCTGCGTTTCTGCGGTAAAAAAGAAAAATGTTATATTTTATATACAATAAAAAATAAAAAAAAAAGGAAGAGAAAAACACTCTTTCAAGTGCTTTCTCTACTAGTTTTCTCGTTGAGCTTGCCTAGCCCCAGTTCAGTTGTGCGCCACAATTCGGACAGGGTGATATACCAACGCCGAGCTGTCCCCCACACTGAGGACAGGGTATCATTTGTGGTGGTGGTGCCTCTGCGGGTGGTGGTGCAGTCTCTGGCGGCGGTGCGGCTTCTGGGGGTGCACCTGGTTCTGGCGGCATGCCTTCAGGGGGTGGTGCGGCGGGTGGCATACCTTCGGGCGGTGGTGCGCCTTCAGGAGGCATTCCTTCAGGCGGTGGCGCGCCTTCAGGAGGCATTCCTTCCGGAGGCGGCGCGGCGGGTGGCATTCCCTCAGGCGGCATTTCTTCGGGCGGTGGACCTGTCGGAGGTGCTGGTGCACCACATGCGGGACAGGTCGGCGAGCCCGGCGGTATTACCTGGCCACAAGTAACGCAAGTCATGATTTCTGGTGGTGCTTCTGCCGGGGGTGGTGCCGCGGCGCCACAGGTCGGACATGAAGGAGAGCCCGCTGGAATTATTGCGCCACATGCAGTACAAGTCATCTCTGCCGGTGGGACCGCTTCGGGCGGTGGGGGTGCTGCTGCACCGCAAGCACCGCAGGTTGCCGCGCCGGCCGGTATTATTGCACCGCACGCTGTACAGGTCATCTCTGCTGGTGGGACCGCTTCGGGCGGTGGGGGTGCTGCTGCACCGCAAGCACCGCAGGTCGCTTCACCGGCTGGTATTATTGCACCGCACGCTGTACAGGTCATCTCCATTGGCGGTGGTGCCAATGCCGCCTCTTCTTCGGCTGCTGCAGCTGCCTTCGCTTTCTTTTTCTTGCCTGCCACGACTGCTACTATGATTATTACTACGACAATGATTATAATTAATAGCAGCAAGAATGTATCGATGCCGGCGATCTTACCCATACCGAGCAGGCCTTCTTCATCTTCTCCGTCATCTTTTGCCTTTTCTAGTTCAAATGAAACGCTTTTTTCTGCGGATTCTTCACCGCCAAAATAGCTGT
This sequence comes from uncultured Thermoplasmata archaeon, assembly GCA_965372445.1. Classification (GTDB taxonomy): domain Archaea; phylum Thermoplasmatota; class Penumbrarchaeia; order JAEHCK01; family CBDVCJ01; genus CBDVCJ01. Next base: position 2,010 of record CBDVCJ010000083.1, read on the forward strand.
CCATTGCCTTGAAGGTAAGAGTGTAAGTTCCTGCGGTCAGTGGGTCGCCCAAATATTTGGCAATATTATTCCAAGCTTTTGTATCAAAAGTGTATGTCCAGGTACCATCTGCCTTAATATCGATGTAATGCCAAACAAGATTCTTAGCTTCGTCCGGTAAACTCGCAATGTCTGCTTCATCTGTGATATACCAGAAATCCATTGCGGTTCCATTTGGGAATTTGAATTTCACCATGATTATGACTTCTTCACCTTCTGGATCGACTGAGTCGCCTTCAATAACTACCTTTGCGCCCATTGCGTATTTCTTGCCGCTTTGGGTGGTTATATTCAAAGTTGGTGGTAGATCGTCTGGCGGTGGTGGTGGCGGTGGCACATCGGACTTTTTCCAGACTTCGATCTGGATCAAGAACCAATCGGAATCATCACCATCTGAGACTTCAACCTGATAGATATTGGTACCCTCGTAGGCTTCGGGGAACTTAAAGGAGAGGTTCGCTTTGGTGTCGCCCCATTTTTCGATCATAAGCACGGTGTCGCTAATTAAGGACGCGTTCGCACTGAAGGTAAGTGTTTCGGTGCCATGGATCAGATCGTCGTCGGCGGCTTCGACCGTTATATTGAGGTATTCGCCAACAGTGACATTATTTGTGCCGGTGTAAGTTAGCATATCGCCAGTTGTGACTGAAGAGCCCGCAGCGTCGGTGAAATAGGGTGCGTCGTTGGTATTTGCAATCGTTATATCTGTTACGATCCAAACGGTTTCAACGCCATCTGTTAGTGTTACATTTATTTTGATAGTGCCGACATCGTCATTGTCAGGTGTGAAGTTCAGCTTTGCCTCTGCCATTCCAGGTGTATAAGTATCTGTTGCAATGTCATACGTTGCATCAGTCGGGTCATTGGTGGTTATATCGATCTTATCTTCCACCGAAGTATCAAGTCCTGTGTATTCATCCACTGTGAAACCAAACTCAAGTTCGTCACCCTTATCATTATCAGTAGCTTTGAATGTAATATTATACCCAAGCTCGTCTTCATCAACATCAGTATCGACAGAAGCTATTGGCACACCATATTCCAGCATCGGATCGTCATTAACACCGATTACATCCAGTTCGATGATCGCCCAATCAATGAACTCAGTATCGTTGACTGTCATATTGATGCTTAGGCCAGTTATGTCGAGAATTACTTCCTTGTCATCAACCATTAAAGAAATATTGGCGGTGTTTGCTACAGGTTCGTCGACCGTCAATTCCCAGCTTGTGTTGGTGTCATCATCACCGATGAACATGTAGGCTGTGAATGCAAGTGTGGAAGTATCCAGATCCTCAGCGTCAACTGAGATATTTTTGGCTATTCCTTCAGTTACTTCGACAAATGAGGGTGCATTCAGCCATGATGGCGGGTCGTTAACGCTTGTGATTATTACATTGATCTTGAGTTCACGCCAATGGCCGCCGGTATCCTCCGCGCTGAAATTGACCAGCTCACCGGTCGTGGATTGGCCGGGTTTGGGATGGAATGTTACATTGCCTGGTTCGCCAGCTGCAATTGTAACGGTAAAATCAGCGCCGTCGTACATGTTTTTCCAGGAGTCGCCGTCCCAGACCTTGAACGTCAATGAATCGGTGATATTGCCATCAGAAAGGTCCGGGTCGTAGAATACGGTATCATTAAGTTCTATGTATGCATCCGGGCCATCTTCGACCATCATGATCGGACCGGCTGGGGTTGATGCTATATCACGATTGAATTGGATTACGTTGATAGTGACATTCATTAAACTTGCATTGTCGTATGTATTTGTCCACATAGGCATAGTCCCATTGTCGGTGGCATTGAAATCAACCAGATACATGCCTACGGGTTGACCGAGCTTGTAACTTAAATTATAGGTGTAATTGCCATCGTCCGCCACATCTTCCGGGATCGAGCCGTCATCGACCATGTTCACCCATCCGATCGGATTGGAGGTGGCTTTGTCAGTGAAGCTTGTTAGGTTGATCATCACCGATGCGATATCGCTGCCTTCGGTTGTATAATTGTCTTCATCCGTAACATTTACAATTATTATTGTATAATTCAACCCATCATTCAACATATCAACGGAATAACCAGGTCCTCCTGGTTGTGTTATCTTTATGTCCGGTGCAAAATCATTGGTGGTATTGTTCATATCACCTTGACGCGCGCCGCGCGGGTTATGGACCCAGGCGCTTGCACCTACATTCAAAGTCGCAACAAAAATTCCGCTCACAATCAATAAAAAGCCAATCAGGATCGTCATGGCTTTTTTGTTCCTATCGCTCAAAATATTAGTTCTAACACTTAATCTCATATTATACCTCCTCTCATTTCATTTTACACTAATTATATACCTAAACCAATCATTAGATATATATTATATTGGGTTACGAACTTAATCGTTTATAAATATTTTGGAATGTTTTAAATAGGAGAAGGGTGCCTGTCGAACCTTTGTTTTATAAATAGCTTGAAAATAATACAAACTTCTCAACTACCTCCACAATTCCCAAGCCATCATTGTTTTCGGTCACATAATCTGCAACACGCTTAACCTCAGGTATAGCATTCGCAACCGCCACCCCCAACCCACAATTCTTGATCATTTCCAGGTCGTTTTCATAGTCCCCGATCGCCATTACATCCTGCGGTGTGAGCGCGATCATCCCACATGCTATTTTTAGGGCTTCGTATTTATTAACGCCTGGATTATTGATATGTACCGCAAAACCCGTTGTGCCGATATTGAGGTCGTAGCCTTCTTCTTTCAATGTTTTTCGGATTTGTTCTACATCCGCAGTAGTTGGATCCAAAGCTATTTCTGTTTCGCGCCATTTGTTCGTTGCAAGACCCTCCACAGATAATTTCGACCCTATCATCTTGAAAGCTCGGAGCGGCTCATATTGAGTGGTTAAATATCGGGTCTCATTGTTATAATATACAATCCCGCCATTTTCAGCGATCACAGGTCCGGAGGTGCCGATCCAGGTCGATAGTGCTCGCGCGATCGGCAATACATTTCCACTTGCTATGATCACTCTGACTCCACTCACTTCTGCCTTTCGAAGGATCTTGATCGCCTCAAGATTCATTCTCCGGTCTGCACCCGTAAGCGTCCCATCGACATCCACAGCTATCGCTTTGAGTTTTAGTTGGGTTGAAGTGTTGGTAATACATATCACCTCACAATGCGTCCGTCCTCTATAACTATCGTCCTGTTCGTTCGCTTGGCTATATTGGGGTCATGTGTAACCAGAATCACAGTTAAGTTACGCTTTTTATTGAGGTCTTTTAAAATCTTCATTATTCTCTCGCCGGTAGGTCGATCGATCTCACCTGTTGGCTCATCCGCCAGTAAAATATCGGGCTCGTTTGCCATTGCCCTCGCGATCGCGATGCGCTGCTGCTCGCCGCCTGAAAGTTGATTGGGGTAATGCCTCGCTCGGTTTACCAACCCCACAAGCGTTAATAAATGTCTGGTGCGAGCCTTACGCGCCTCGCGGGATAACCGTGCTTCTTTCATCGGAAGCTCGATGTTCTCTTCAGCTGTAAGTGTCGGAATAAGATAAAACAATTGAAATATAAAACCGATCTTATTCAATCTGACTTTGGTCAGTTCACGGTCGGATAATTTTGAGAGGTCTTTACCGCCAATTTGAACCGTCCCTTTGGTCGGGGTATCGATCCCGCCTATGATATTCAGTAGTGTGGATTTGCCGCTCCCGGATGGCCCCTGGATCGCGATCAATGCCCCCGTTTCGATTTGGAGATTGATGTTTTTCAGAGCTTCTACGTTAGCACCACCGGTTTTGCCACGCCCGCCTAAAACATAGGTCTTTGATACATTTTCTAAATTTATTATTGCCGAGCTTGGTGCGGTTTTTGAATTGGTCATCTTTAGGTCTCCATTTAAGGATTAAGTTAAGTCTATGGATTAGAGATTGGAGTTTAGAGATTAGAGTTCGCTTTATGAAAGACGAGAGGCGAAAGACGAGAGGCGAAAGTTCTTTGGCAATAATCGGCATTCGGGAGCCTGGGAGCCCGAACGGTATCCGATGCTCCCGTGCGCCCGGTCTTTGAAAATCCCATTAGGATTTTCAATGCGAGGTAATGAGTGAAACTCATTACCGCAGTCCCGACGCTCCCGATATTAGTCATCATATGCCGCCATTCGCCTATCCATAGGCTGCCTCTAACTTTAAAAATTCCGAAGGAATTTTTAAAGTGAGGTAATTTGCGAAGCAAATTACCGCAGGAATCGATATTCCCACCCGTCTCCAATCTAAAATCTCCAATCTATTTAGGCATTATATCCGCTAACTTGCCACTGAAATAGAATCGCCAAATTTATAGTTATCCTCTATGATGCAATGCCTCAACTACTTTCATATGACTTGCTCTCCATGCCGGATAAAGCGAAACTAGTCCTCCTACTATCAATATAATTGATAATGAGTTTATTATTAGATTGGGTGTAAACGCTGTGAAATCTTGGGCTACCCCTAAATTCTGGCTCAAATAGTCACTTAGCGCTATCGAGCCAAAATATCCTGGTATCAAACCCACAATTGAGCCGATCACCACAATCATCAGCGATTCGGATAGTACCTGTGTAAAAATAGTCCTGCGGGATATACCAATGGCGCGCAACATCCCGATCTCCTGGGTGCGCTCGTATACAGAGATGATCATAATACAAGTGACAAACAGCAAACCAATGATAATTGCGACCGAGCCTATTGCGGTATAATATATTCGCGCAATAGAAACCTGGTCTTCGAGCATTTTCAACTGGTCGCTTTTCGTTAGGGCTTTATAATACGGATATTGCTCTTGAATGCCCTGGGCAACACTATCGATCTTATTTGATTCTCTAATATCTTTGGTAACAGAAATCGATATGCCGTTTATTTCATCTTTGATTATTGTTTTATTTTCAATTTTTATCAGATCAAGATTTTTTAAGGATTGTAATTCACTCAGGTGTAGAATTATATTGCCTTGGAAAAATTCACCGTAGACCCCTCCACCTTCAAAATTGGATTCGAAAAAACCTTTCACAACGAACGTCAATTCTTTACTTGCATTGACTGCGTCCGAGGTGCCAAGATCACTTATATCCGATGATGTACCTGTGCCACTAAGTTCACTAATACTCGGAAATCCTTTTGAAAGGTTAAGTTTGGAGCCTTTTTTTAAGCCGTAATTTTTAGCCAATATCTCATCAATAAGTATTTCGTAGGTATATTGACCGCTATAATTATTTTCATAATGAGGGTCGCCTTCTTCCTCAAACCAATCCTTGAACTTAATTTCAAATCCGTATAAATTTAAGTTTTTGTCTTTATCGAGGAATTCCTTGAAATATTCCGGTATCACCCCAAGAGCTATTACCATTCCCCCATCCCCATCTGCTTCAGTATTATCGTTAGTTGTTAAGTTTGTCGGGGTGACCGTGGGTTGAGCAATTAAAATATCAACTAGAAAAGGTGCCGCGACCGAAATATTCGAAGTATCTGAGTTAAATTTATTAGTAAGTTCATGTCCGTTGTATAAAACACCGCCTAATTCACCCCCGGATACAATCAATATATCTTCCTTGCTTTTTTCCAGATCTTCAACCGCATCGACCCATATACCTTCTGCAATTGCGAGCATTGAAATTAGCAATGCCATAGAGATCGATACTGCTGCAATTGTCATAACAGTTCTACCTTTTCTTCGTTTTAAATTCTTGCCAATCAACATAATTTCTCACTTGCTATTTTATTCGGTTCTCAGGGTATCGGCCGGGTTAAGTTTGCAGGCCCAGAATGCAGGTAATAACCCTGCAGTTACTCCGATCAATAATGCAATAATAAGGATCTCGCCAATTAACCCCGGCGTGATCTTTGTGATGGATAATCCATAAGGGATGAATGGCTGGGTCGACCTAATATAATCCTCCAAAATATTTGCGCCTATATAACCTAAAAATAACCCAATGATCGATGCAATAATACAGAGTATAACAGATTCTGTCAGCACCATTTTAAAGATCGTCGTATTTGAGATGCCAATCGCTTTCAGCACCCCGATCTCGCGTGTGCGCTCTCGTACCGAGATCATCATCACTGTAGCAATAAATAACAATGCGATGATCGCAGTTATTACAATTATCATAGTTGAAAAGCCTTCGAACACATTCATGAGTTCATAGATCTCACCCATAAACTCCTCTTGGGTCGCAACTTCGATTTTGTCTTTATATTTATATTCGGTCTTCAGCCAGCTCTTGACCTCTTCAGCATTATCCGGGTCATATAGATCGACATAAATTGAGCTTACAACATCGTTTTTGGATTTGCCGGTAATGTATTGTAACTCGCTGAGATGTATTATTGCCGTTCGTGAATCTTGACTCTCGTGTTGATGATATTTTATACCCATGACCTCAAACCAAGTAGAATTTTCCAGCCAGGAGTTATATGTTGCATTAGTTTCAAGTCCAATGGGATTTACATAAAGCTTATCTCCGACATCTGCGCCCAATGTTTTTGACAGTGAAGGGCTGATCAATATTTCATGTGTGAAATTCGAGGATCTGGTACCGCCTTCAAACGTTCCATTTGCATAAAAGGGATCGCCGACCGTGGGCAGTTCCGCACTCCCTTTAACAACCTCGCCGCCCCCAAACCCACTTTCCGTTAGCGGAATATGCCCCCTCATGTTCACACCTGCAAGTTTGGGTAAAGCGTTATTTACATTGTTTTGGGTTTCATCAGGTTTCGAAATATAAACATATTCCATCAACTCTGGTGACGCAGCACGGATCATTGGATTCTGGGTTTTCATTTCGTTCGCTAACTCTCTACCGTCCTCTAAATAAAAACCGCCAAAGAATTCCTGGATCAAGGGATGGGATTCTTTGGGCACTACAAAGAGTTCGATCCCGGTCTCTTCGATCATGTCACGTGCGCTACTTTTTATACCCTCACCGACCGAGAACATTATTACTGTAAAGGCAATAGCTAAGGTTACACCTGTTATAGTTAAGCCTGTACGCCCAGCGCGCCTTTTAAGGTTCTTCAAGGGATACAAAACAATCGGGAACGTTAATGCGTTTGGTAGATATATTTATATTGTGGAAGATATGGCGATTATTTAGTTGGTAGGTACCACAATGGGAGTGGGGCCCCCCTACCCCCATTTCAAGCCGCAGAAACGCAGAATTATGTTGGATTCGATTTTTTCAGATTATTTATTCGGAACCACGAATACACACGAATATGCACGAATAACAGATTCGTGTTAATTCGTGTCAATTCGTGGTTTCAAGAGCCAAATAAAGGTACTACAAAATCCAACAATTTTCTGCGGTCTCAGCGTACTCAGCGGTTAAATGTGGGGGGTGGGGCGGTTCCCCAATCCCTAAGTGTCCCTATCACCTTCCACCTACCACCTAAACGGGGACGCAGGACCCCGGACCCCGGACTCCGGTCCCTACCACCTAGATTGACAATCAATTATCAATAGAAGAGAACAATATTTATTTAGTCTTACAATATTCTCTATACTCATAATATTCAATAGGGAGGCTTTTTTTATGGCTGCCAAAAAAGGTAAAAAGACGACCAAGAAATCCAAGTTGGAATCGAAGCTTATGATGAAGAAGGTTTGGTGCTGGGAAACGTTGACCGATAGAAAGCGTAAAACCATCTACAATTTCTGTGAAGGCTATAAAGATTTTTTAAATGCGGCAAAAACCGAGCGCGAGGCAATAACAGAATTTGTGGATTTGCTGGAGCGCAAAGGTTTCAAAGCGCTCGACGAGATCAAAACCGTCAAGGCCGGTACTAAGATCTACGTTATCAATCGTAATAAAAGTATGATAATTGCAAAATTCGGCAAAGAACCTCTTGAAAAAGGGTTCAATATCATCACGTCCCACATAGACGCACCGCGCCTGGATCTTAAACAGCACCCGCTTTATGAAGATGCAGAAACTAAACTTGCACTTTTTAAAACCCATTACTATGGGGGCATAAAAAAGTACCAATGGGTGAACATCCCCCTGGCGCTTCATGGTACGATGGTTAAGAGCAACGGCAAAGTGATCACCGTGAAGATCGGAGAATCGCCTGACGATCCCGTTTTGGTGATTACAGATTTATTACCGCATTTGGCACGCACCAAACAGTCCAAGCGTAGACTCCCTGAAGGTATAAAAGGCGAAGAGTTGAATATATTGATTGGCAGCCAACCAATCAAGGAAAAAAGCGTGAAGAGCAAAGTAAAATTATGGGCACTGGATTATCTGAACAAAAAGTATGGTATCGTCGAAGAAGATTTCATAAGCGCAGACCTAGAGATCGTCCCTGCGGACAATGCTCGTGATATCGGGTTTGACAGGAGCATGATTGGTGCCTATGGTCAGGATGATCGTGTGTGCGCGTATACTTCGGTTCGGGCATTAGTGGATATCGGCACACCAAAATATACGGCTATCGCGGTATTATATGATAAGGAGGAAATTGGTAGTGAAGGTTATAGCAGCGCAAGATCCAAGTTTTTTGAAAATGCAATTGGCGATCTGATCAGCCTTAAAAATGCAGAGTACCGAGATAGTTACCTTCGGAAGGTACTTGAAAATTCACGGGCATTATCCTCAGATGTGAACGCGGGTATAAACCCGATATTTCCGGATGTACACGAGAAGCGTAATGCCGCCAAGCTTGGGTATGGTCTCGTAATAACTAAATTTACGGGGTCGGGCGGTAAATTCGGGTCGAGCGAAGCCAGTGCTGAATTCGTGGGTAAGATCCGTAATATATTAAATAAAAATAAGATCCCATGGCAAAGCGCAGAACTTGGTAAGGTTGATGAAGGTGGTGGCGGTACCGTCGCCAAACACGTCGCTCGATACAATATGGATGTACTCGATTGCGGGCCGCCGCTATTGAGCATGCACTCACCGTTCGAGATCTCGAGCAAGATCGATGTTTATTCGACTTATGAGGCTTATGTGGCATTTTATAAGAGTTGAGTAAGATAGCTATATTACTATCATAGTAGATTATAGATTTGAGATTAGAGCTATTTGGTAAACAGGAAGTCTGAAGTTAGATATTCAAGTCGGACTTCCGGTGTGGGGGTGAACAAAGTTCAAGCACACACCTGCGGCAATTTACTAATATAAATTGCCTCGCATTTCAGAATCCTTCGGTTTCTGAAAAGCTAGGGTTATTTTCGAAGAAAATGACCTCCGATTTCTGACCTCCAACTTCATTATCCATATAATTCTAACTCCAATCTCTAATCCCAATTCGACATTAATATGGGCATAGCTACCACTTACAAGGCGATATCTAAAAAATCATAAGAGATGCTGAATTACTAAATCTTCTTACTTCGCATATAAAGCACCAGCGCAACGATCATGGCAATGACCACAATTAACGCGGCGTAAACAGGCCGCCAGTTGAATTCCTCTTCTGTTTCGCGTTGACCTATTAGCTGACTGATCTTGAGCGCATTATTATAGGGCTGGGATTCTGAGAGCGTTTGGTTGCTATTGACCACAACTTCGAACTTCTGGCGGTTGCCCATAAGCGCTTCGGCATCGGCGGGTAATAATCCGTACTCGAAAGTTACATTGCGCTCGCTATCTTCGGGGATGTAGTCGATCGTATTATTTGCTATCAATTCATTATCGACATATAGCGAAACAGGAACATTTATAGCGGCGGTATTTGCACTACGAACCGTTGCATAGACCGTCATATTGAACCCGAGGAATAGGTCGGCATTAACAACCTCAATAGCGGTTACTGTAAGATCCGGGTCGCGAATCTCTGCTTTTATTTCAATAGATTTTGATTTGCTTGAGTTCTCGGAGGTCCCCACTAATTTGAGTTGGGCCAATGAATACAGATATGCATCCGGGATGTCCGCCGAAGTTATCTTTAATGTTACATTCTTGTATACCATTTTCAATTCTTCTTGGGCATATGAATGTCTAAATTTACCGTCCGGGGTCGCAACAATTTCTCCGGCTTCGATCACTGCATCCCATCCAACAGGTAAATCTTGAACGTCAAAAATAATTACATCACCGGTATTCCCAGCCATTTCAACTGTAATATTTATATTGATCGAGGAATTAGGGGATATACCCCTATCAACATCGTCAACCGAATAGATATCAAAACCATACAATTTCGGTGTATCAACGATCAATTCGACAGTATCTCTGGTCGAACTTCCACCGTCTTCTGATTCGGCTTTGATGATGATCGTATTCTCCGCCAGGGCATTCAATGCTGCCGTTACATCTACAGTCACTAATCCGGAATCGTTGGGTTCTATCAGGTCTAGGCTAATTGTTGAGGGGTTCAACCTAACATCCCAACCCTCAGGAGCTTGTTCCACCTCCAGATTAATCACATTCGTTTTTACATTGCCTTGGTTTTCTAATTTCAAGGTGAAGAACGATCTTTCATATTTGCCTCGACCGATCATTTTCTCATTTTCACCTATTACTGTGAGGGAAAGGTCGTGTTTTTCGTTTTTGGTCAGTTTTATATCGTAGGGCACTTCAGAATCTTGTATCCAGAGGGTCTCACTAATTGAATATCGCATTTCTTGATCGTATTCTCGGGCTTGGTAGTCAGTAGAAACGGTATAGTTACCAAGACCTAATATTAGTTCGTAGAAACCATTATCATAACCTACGACAAGCTCTCCGTCAGTGCTTTTGGATTCAAATTTCAGGCCGCCCTCAAGCACATTCTTGCTTATATCATATACATATTTATCATCGGTGTCCTGATAATATACATTTCCATGAACTCTTAGACCTTCATTCATGCTTAAATTGTGGTGGCTATCTTCGAACAGGTTTAGTTGGAGCCGGTCGAGAGCTGCATAGAGCTGGCCTGTACCGGAGGTGGTATATAAATGTACATTGTAAGTCCCAGGGGTTAATAACATACTATATTTGCCAAAATTCTCTGAATCGCTCTGGTCTCCGATGGGCTTTACCACAGTAACCCTGTTCAGTGTATTCTCGCCGGTCTCTCTCAGATGATTTTTATAGGCTTCATTTTCGGCGCCCAATATTGATTTGGTTTCAAATTCTAAATAGCTGGGTTCATCGACCTTGTAACTATCGGGAATAAATTCTATAAACACCTCTTCGCCTAAAAGCATCTCATCAAGTTCGTAAGTTAGGTTCTCATTGGCGTCGTAAAATATCAATCCCGAAACTTCGACCAGAGTTGGCAATAGCATAAAATCGATCTTGGGGTTATTAATACTAATATCAACCTGCAAGAGCTCGTATTTTGTATATTCGATTACAGCAGAGGTTCCACCGTTTTTATATTCCGGGACTTCTCTAAAGCCGAATAGATCGATCGTGATCTCATAATCACCCGGTTTAATGAACAATTCATAATACCCGGTAGAGTTCGAGACTGCACTCATTATTTCTGAATCTTCATTGTTTTCGAACCCAATATCTCTGAAGTTAATAATAGAATTGTTCAAACCCTCCTCACTATCGAACATCCCATTATCATTCTCATCGAAAAATACCGTTCCAGTAATTTGTAAATATTTAATTACCGAGATATTGTAAAATGTTTGTGCTTC
>CBDVCJ010000084.1:0-13659 GCA_965372445.1 uncultured Thermoplasmata archaeon
AACCGTAATAAAAAGCCATTTCGTATCGGTCATTATTATTTTAGTAAATTCCATATTATTTTTAAAAATCTTCAAGTAAATTATGACAAGAAGTATTAGAAATAATAGAGTAAAAAATCAGAAATATGTGATTTCAACCTTTATTAAATATGTTTTATAGAACAAACCTTGGTTTCTAGAACAATTCCCGTTTTTTCTTCCATTCTTCATAGTTTTTACCAGTTACTGCCGTTAAATCAATTGATACACTATTCAGTATCCTTCAAATCCTGCTCGGGCTGCTCTTCGGGTACTGTTTCATCAGTAGTTTCATCCTCTGGAACGGACCCCGGAAGCTCTTTTGCTGCGGTCTCATCACTTGCTTCTTCTGCGGGAAGGGTCGGTAAATATTCGCCAAAATCGCCCTTGGCTTCTTCGGCTTTGGCCTTGGCATCTTCGGCGGCTTCTTCGGCCTGTAATTTTGTCTTTTGATCGAGTTTTGACTCTAACATCGTTACCTCTTGTTCTACTACCAGCGCTTGATCGGGTTCGTTAATTTTTGCGCGGATCGAGGCCGCTTCGGCTTCATAACCAGTCGTATCAAGTGCATTAAATCGCGGCTTGAGCTCATTAAGTTTATTGATATTGTTTATGAAAATCGGCAGTACATCCCAGAATGCGTCCATATCGGTTGTGATCAATTCCTCAAGGCGGCTTACATTATAACCTTGGCTCTTCCAAGTCGCGATTTTCTGTTGAAAATCCTGCTCGAGCTTAACGCTTTTGGCGTGTGGTGCACCAGTTGCCGCGGGTAATAGCGGTGGTGCGATCGTTGGTAATTGCTGAATGGTCTTCTCACCAGCCTGAAGTTGCGCCGCCGGTGGCGGCGATGCACTGATCTGGGCCAATGTGGATTCCATTTCCATTTCAGAAGGTCTTATGATCTCGGCTTGGGTGACCGTTGGTGTTATCGAGGTTAAGGTCTCCTCTATCTTCTGTTCCTTACGCTTTTTATTCCAGACCATCGCCAAAATCGTTATTATTATAACTATAATAATTACAATAACAAATATCCATATAAATAACTCATCCAAACCTTCTTCGGTCTCTTTTTCTTTTGGTTCGGTCACACTATTTTCAACGAAAAGCTTGCCCGATTGAGTTTCTCCGGTTAGGGAATTATCATCAATTGCAATAACTTTTAGCCAATATTCGCCATCGAAAACGTCTTCGGTATTCCATAAGACCGTAAAAATATTACCGCCAACCTCTATTGGATCTTGCGCGGTTCCGATCAATATCCAGATTTCTTGATCGGTAGAGTAATAAAACTCTACGGTGTCTACATTATTTTCTAGATCAATAACCTCTGCTTCCAGACTGATCCTGCGCTTAACGGTTTCATTATCTTGGGGGGCGACGATCTTTACTATCGGCGGATTAAATAAAGTATTGTGTATTATGAATGACGCGTCAGAAATGTCAGCCCCGATAAGTCCGGTAAGGTCCGTGGCTTCGGCTTTTAGCCAATAATATCCGTCTGAGACTGTGGTTGTATCCCAGGTTAAGTAATATTTTTTCTCGAGTAGTCTATCCAAATTAGGTATTCCGGATGCATTACTACCGATCAAATTCCAGGTATTTTTATTATCAAAAGAATAATAGAATTTCAGGCCGAAAGCTTCTATATTGTTCTCAAGATCGAAACAGGTACCTTGAAGTTTGGCATTGCCTTGAAGTATTTCGCCGCCATTTGGAGATATTACTTCAACGACCGGCGCATTCGATGCACTATTATGAATGAAGAACTTGTCATCTGAAAGGTCCCAACCATTAAAGCCATGGGTGTCTGTTGCGCTTGCATTCAACCAGTATTCGCCATCTTGGACTTTGGTCGTATCCCATGAAAGGTTATAGGTATACATTTGGGGTGAGCTTTGAACCTCCGAAACGGGTGCGAAAACAAGATCTATTAAGGTCCAATTGGATCTGTCGGCGGAATAATAAAAATGAACTCCACTGCTATCAATATTATCTTCCAGATCACCAGCCTCGGCACTGACTACTACATTCCCAGATAACACCTCGCCGCCATTAGGCGAGACCACATTTAGGAACGGTGGGTTGAATTCAGTATTATGTATGAAAAAGGGCTCATCCGAAACATCCCAACCAGTCAACATTGAGCTATCTCGGGCAGTCGCATTCAACCAGTACCTACCATCTGCCATTTTTAATGTGTTCCAAGTATACACATAATGATTCTCATTTGAAAGTTCGGGGGTTGAGGAATGTCCAATATAAATCCACTCGATCTTATTGGACGAATAATAGAATTTTACACCCTCATTATCCATATTATCATCGACGTCAAATGCATCAGCTTCTAATTTTACATTTAAACTCACTGATTCGCCATTATTGGGGTAGGTCAATTTCAATTGCGGGGGGTTCAGATAGGTATTATGTATCATGAATTTTTCCGAGAGGTTGGTGGCCGATAGTCCTGCTGTATCATTAACAAATACTTTAACTGAATACCAATCATCTTTCACCGTGGTTGTATCCCATAGGGCCTGATAAAATGTTACGTCTTCGGGTGTGGAATCGTTGCTTATTAAAACCCATTTGACCTCGTCCTTGGAATAATAGAAACTTACGCCTGAGGAATTTATATCATTATCCATATCAAAGGCCGTAGCATTTATACTGAGCATTCCGGATAGTTCGGTCACATTAATAGGGTATAATAATCTTAGCTCGGGAGCTCTTGAGGGATTATCTATTCTGAAACTGACCCGATCTTCAACATGGGTATTGTCCAGATCAGTGATATTAGCCCTTAACCAATATTGTCCATCGATCATTGAAGTGGTATTTAATTCGATTTGATAGCTATTATCCGTTTTCGGCGTGGAATTGTCATTTCCTAAATAACTCCATGAGATATTATCTTCCGAAAGATAGAACCGCACACCCAAGGTCTCGTTGATGCCGCCCCCTATTAGATCCTTAGTCGAATCGAAACCCGTGGCTTCGATCGTGAGCTGGCCGCCCACAACTTCGCCATCGTAGGGAGTTACGATCTGCAATTCGGGTGGATATTCATTATTAATTGTGAACATCCCGGACACGTCCTTGCGGTCATTCAAGTCCAGATCGGTGACATCAACTTTAACATAATAATAACTATCATCAAACTCCAAAGTATCGATAGGAATGGTGTAGAATATTCCCGCGCTGGGGGTTGGATCGTTACCTATAAGAACCCAATTTTGCGAATCTGTTGAATAATAAAACCTCACGCCCTCTGCATCAATATTGTTATCGGAATCTGTTGCGGTTGCATTGAGCTCGATCTCACCACTTAAGATCTCACCGCCGGTTGGAAAATTAAGCCAAAGTTTAGGCTTCTTGATCAAGCTAAGAACATATACTTTGCCAATGTCAGTTACTGGGTTGGGTGGAGGAGAGTCTTTATAGGGTTCACCCACTAAAACTTCGGAATAAACATCGCCGTCGACGCTTCCTGCGAATGCAACGGCTCGCCCGAACGATTCGTTGGAGGTTTCGCCATAATTGATATGATCGGCGTCGAGACTTGCATCTAATATTGGTGGGAAAGTTCCGGTCCCGAGAAACACAAATATTGCACCGCTGTTCACACCGTTTAAGTTATCATTGCCGGGTGCACCTATGACAATATCGTCAAAATTATCATTATTCACGCTATGGGAATTATCGATCGAGAACCCGAATTTATCGCCGGTGGTGCCATTGATGATCATATCATGTGGAATACGGGGATAGATGGCCATCGCAACATTATCGAAATAAGCGCGTATGCCTTCATTGGGGCCCTGCTGGCCGCTACCGGTATCCGCATCAAATTTGGCACCGAACTCCAGATAGTAATAGGCAGATTGGGTGATATCGTTCGTAATTCTGGTTTGGAAGAAACCTCGATATGGACCCCAGGGAGTATCTGAGGTGCCGCCGCCACCATATCGGTAATAGAATAGGTCCGGTTCTGAATCTCCACCTAGATTGTTTCCCAGATAATTAGTGCCTGCTGGTGTAGTGAACCTTGCTTTTACATAACTGCGCTCTTCGGTACCCGAGCCTGGATTCTCGGTATCTTCAGCTTCCCAGTTAAACGACATGTAGGCTTCGCCACCATCGTTGATCGCGGCATACATTGCGGGTGTAATATTGATCTGCACACCCCACGCCGCACTATCAATAATTTCATTGTTCGAGCCATCGCCACCTGCATGGGTCGGGCCGATCTGCACCTCTAAACGTTTAGAGCCGTCAAAGGTCGTGCCTTCGGTGATCGGCTCCGGATCGTAATGATGCGCCCTTACCGGACCACCTTTAAGATTTTGGCCGTAGGTGCCAATATCCCAATCCCAGCCGTCATCATCGCTCGCGGAGGGGGTTGCACCCATACCAAATGTATTAGCATTGGAATTGACCTCGTCACCCGGCATATCAAAATCCACAACACCCGGTGTCGAGATATTATCATCCCAAAGATTGGGATATATAGGCGCTGGAGGCGTATAAGTGGCTTTACCGAAATGTACATAAGCCCGATCGACTCCAATAGCACTAATAATTAAGTCGTTATAATTATCATTATTTATATCGCCCGCTCCGGAAATTGCCCATCCGAACAATTCGCCATCCAGAATACCACTAAAGTCAACATCGGTATTTGATCGGGGGATATAAAATGGAAATGAACTTTTACCGTAGTAAATATGGGTATAACCCTTGTATAATAAGGGTGCACCGACCGCCACATCATCGTAGGTCGCACCGCCCCCGAACTCACCTAAACCCGCAACAGACGAGCCAAACGCAGAACCCGGCCAACCCTCTAATATTGTCGAGCGGCGTTGGTTTGTCATTTTTAGTAAAATATTATCAAAGTGAAAGATGCCATCTTCGGTACTACTGGTACCACCAGTACTCCAAGTGCGGATCTTACCGCCAAACTCAAGGTAATGTGTGCCGACCCCCGTTATATAGCTGGTCACATCAAAAGAAAAGGTTCTCCATGAAATATCATAGGGATCATTTACCCACCATACTTCAGGGGTAGAATCAGCATAATTATCGCCGGCATCAAGATCAAATCCCAGATAGTTCATAGTTGCCCCTCCGAACCGGCTTTTGATCCAAACCTCTTCATTAGCGTCCAGTCCAGCCCATTGGCCAGTGCCGCTATCGTCAAAGAGATAATCAAATGAAATTGAAGCTGTGCCACCATTATTAATTATTGCCATTTGTGCTGAACCGATCTGAAACTGTACTCCATATGCACCAGTCTCAACAGTACCATCATGATTGCCATCCCCATAATCATCGCCAATTCCGATTATTAATTCATCGTCGGTATCAACCGTGGAATCCGAAGGATGGTTATCACGATTCGGGTCGGCATTATAAGCAACTGCGCTCGTATCGCCACCGTAGGGGCCTGTACCGGTTAGATACCAATCCCAACCGTCATCATTGCCAGTATAACCGGGTGAGTTACCGGTGGTATTTATGCCGGATGTGAAATCCGTCTCAGGTGTTATGGTATCGCCATCGGTGTCAAATAAATTCGTGAACACGGTTTGGACGATAGTTTGGCCGTGGAAAATATAGGCTCTATCTCCTAACGGTCCACCGACGATCACCTCGTCGAAATTATCGCCGTTTATATTACCGGCACCCGCGACCGAATGGCCGAATAATTCGTCTGCGCTCGTGCCGTTCAGAGTCACATCTGCAAGTTCGGCAGTGCTATTGCTCAAGGTCCCGCCATAGAAAATATAGGCGCGCCCATTATTAGTACCGTACCCCGGTGCGCCAACGATAATATCGTCAAAACCATCATTATTAACATCGCCGGCACCGTCCACATCCCATCCGAACTTATCACCGGGAAGGATGCCGGTAAGAATTATATCGGCATTACTCACATCGACCCCAAATGTAGCCGGACTTTCACTACCGTAATATACATATACCGCCCCGGCATCCAATCCATTCGAATCATCACCGGGTGCACCGACGATCATATCATCGAAAGTATCGTCGTTTAGATCGCCGGCGTGAGACACATTCCAACCATAGAGATCGCCGGTTTCAGCTCCGAAACCGGTCTCAAGCTCGTCGAGTGCATTAGCAGGTTGTATCCGCGAATTGGTATTTATACTGGAACCGATACTATAAAAGCAAGCCGAGATCATAGAAAAAATTATCATATATACTAAAATTTTCCTTTTTAAACGAACTTTATTTGGGAATATAAATACACCCCCTGACATTAATTTGAATTGTAAAATGCATTACTGGCAAAGTGTATATTTAATGAATATATTAATTTATGGTGTTAATATTCCTAATGTGTATCACTGGCTTGGAGAATTGAATATTTATCGTTTTAATTGCTACTCAATCTTTACATCTAAAATGGATCTTCTTCGTCTTCCTCGTCCTCTTCGTCCTCTTTATCTTCTTCTGAAGCGGACTCTTCCTTGGTTTCGTCCAGATCTTTTTCGAGTTCCTTGTCGGCAGCATCCATTTCTTTATCAAATTCGCCCTCGGCGGTTGTCAAATCTTCCCCGTCTTCCACTGGCGTTTCCTGTGCTGCTTCTTCGATCTCTTGCTCCATCTCCTTTTCTACAACCTCACTTTCGGAAGGCTCTTCATCAGGCGGTGCTACGGTTTCACCTTCGTCCGTTGCAGGCAAGGTCGGCAAGAATCCATCGAAATCCGCAGCCGCTTCTTCTTCCTTGGACTTGACCTCTTCGGCGGCCTCTTCCTCAGCTATTTTCTGCTTAACCTCGAGCTTGTCCTCTAACATCATTACTTCCTGCTCGACGGCGAGTGCTTGGTCGGGCTCGTTGAGTTTTTGGCGGATGGATTCGGCCTCGGCTTCGTGGCCGGTTGTATCCAATGCATTGAATCTTGGCTTGAGGCCATCCAATTTATTAATATTAGTAATGAAAATTGGCAACACATCCCAGAACGCGTCCATATCGGTAGTGATCAATTCCTCAAGACGGCTAACATTATAACCTTGGCTCTTCCAGGTCGCAATCTTTTGTTCAAAATCGGTGCTGACCTTTTCACCTTCGTCAGCGCCCGCAGCAGGTAATAGCGCTTGTGCGGCAGGTGCAGCTTTCAAGCCTGGAGTTACGACGACCGGGGCGGCCAGTGACGGCGGTGCACCTGCAGCAGTTAGTCCTGGCGGTGTTTTGACCGGGATCGCTTGTGGCGACATCGAGGCTAAGGTCGCCTTCATCTTCTCTTCTTTGCGCTTCTTCCAGACGAGCGCGAATATACATATGAGGATTATTATTATGACCAAAATTACCCAAAGCCACCATAGTTCCGAAGCCGCATCAGATTTCGTTTTGCCTGGTGTTGGATTGTCATTATCAACAAATACTTTTCCGGAATAACTTTCGCCTGTAAGGTTATCATCATCCACGGCCACAACTTTGAAATAATATTCGCCATCATAAACCGCACCACTATCCCAAGCGAAACTATAAATGTTGCCATCGGGCTCGGTGTCGGTGCCGATGAGCTCCCAGGTTACATTGTCCTCAGAATAATAGAATCTAACCTCGTCCACATTATTTTCCAGATCCGTCACTTCTACCTGGATCTCGACCTGTGAATTTACAGTATCACCCACAACCGGTTCGATCATTTTTACGATAGGTGGATTATCTAAGTTATTATGAATGATGAACGAATCGTCAGAAATGTCCTCACCCATAAGAGCCGTCAGATCAGTTGCATCGGCTTTTAGCCAGTAATATCCGTCCGGAACTTTTGTGGTATCCCATGATAATTCATACGATCGTTCAAATACATTAACCCCGGATATTGTGCCATTTGGTTTTTTGCCTATTAGGTTCCAATTCTGTTTATCTGAAGAGTAATAGAATTTAACACCGTCAGCGTCTATATTATCTTCAAGATCGAATCCAGTAACTTGAAGAGTTACGGTTCCGTTCAGCTCTTCACCGCCATTAGGATATTTTACGTCTATTATCGGTGCATTTTGCTCGCCGTTATGTATAATGAAAGGTCCATCTGATATATCTTCACCGGTCAGGTTGTGGGTATCTGTCGCGCGTGCTTGCAGCCAATATACGCCATCGGGTACTGTCGTAGTATCCCAAAGCAGCTCATAAGGTAGTAATGGCAGTGAGATTTCGGCTGCTGAAGTTGTGGAAGGGCTAGTTACATTGCTAATTAAGGTCCAATTGAGCTTGTTTGGCGAGTAATAGAACCTCACGCCATTCGCATCGATATTATCCTCCAGATCGATGGCGCCAACAGTTAAATTCACCTTACCCGAGAGTGTCTCGCCGCCGTTGGGATATGCCACCTCTAAAAAAGGCGGGTTGAGCTGGCTGTTATGGATAAAGAACGGCTCATCGGAATGGTCCCAACCGACCAGATTGGTGGTGTCGTTCGCAGAGGCGTTCAACCAATATCTGCCATCAGGAATTTTCAAAGTATTCCAAATAAAGGTAAAATGATCGCCGCCGATCGTGTCGGGGGTGGGTTTGTTACCTATGAAGATCCAGTCCATTTTATTGGCGGAATAATAAAATTTCACGCCATCAGTATCCAAATTGTCATCAATGTCAAATGCATCGGCCTCAAGTTTCGCATTTACACGTAATTCTTCGCCATTATTTGGATAGGTCACGGTCACCTGCGGGGGATTATTTAGATTATTGTGGATCTTGAATTTATCAGATTTCGCGGTAGCGGTTAAATTCGTGGTATCGTTAACAAAAGCTTTCACCCAATACCATCCATCATCAACAGTGGTCGTGTCCCAGGTGGTTTGATAGATAAGGCTGGTATCAGGTGTCGAGTCGTTGTCGAGGAATATCCAATTCACATCGTCATCTGAATAATAGAAACTTACACCCGATGAGTTAATATTATTATCCCTATCATAAGCCGTAGCATTAATATCGATCACCTCAATGACCTCAGTCACATTTCGGGGCGCTAATAATTCGACCCAGGGCGCTCTCGGCGGGTTATCGATGACGAACTCGACAATATCCTCAGCGGTCATGTTTTCTATATCCGTGATATTCGCTTTCAACCAATAGGTTCCATCAAACATTGTGGTCGTATCCAGATCGATCTGGTATAAATCGCCTGGGCCCGGTACGGTGTCATTCCCGATGTGGATCCAAGTACTATTATCATCCGAATAATAGAACCGCACGCCCATTGAAATATTTATACCGCCACCGAGCTGGTCCCTCGGGTCGTCAATGCCTGTGGCGTTGATCGTGTACAACCCATAGATCACCTCAGATTGGAGGGGGTGTGTGATATCTATCAAGGGCGGATATTGATTATCGACCGTGAATGGCCCTGAAATGTCTTCGCCAAAATTCAAATCTAAGTCTGTTACATTCACTTTAATGTAGTAGGTGCTATCATTGAGCAGTGTGGTATTCCAGGCTAGTGTGTAGTACATTCCATTATCAGGTGCGGCATCGCTTCCGATCAAGATCCAGGTGATCATATCTATCGAGTAATAGAACCTTACTCCGATAAGGTCAAGATTATCATCAGGGTCGATCGCGGTGGCATTGATAATTATCTCACCATTTATAAGCTCGCCGCCGATAGGAAAATTTAGCATTATATCGGGTCTCTTAATTAAGCTGAAAACATAGCCTTTACCGACATCGGTCATAATGCCTGAAGGGACTGAATTATTATAGGGCGCACCGACGAGCACTTCAGAATAGATATCGCCCTCGATACTGCCTGCATGCGCAACCGCGCGTCCGAACGAGTCATTGTACGCTTCGCCGTAATTCATTAAGTCCGCGTCAATTGCGGCGTCGAGCTTGGCGTTCAAAGAGCCATTACTAAGAAATACATAGATCGCGCCACTATCAACACCGTTGACGGTATCATTTCCAGGCGCACCTATGATTATATCATCGAAATTATCGTTGTTCAGTTTACCGGCAGTACTGACCGAGAACCCGAACTGATCGCCGGGAGTGCCGTTGATGATGATATCCTGTTCTAATCGAGGATAGATTGCAATTGAAATATTATCAAAATAAGCGCGTATACCTTCGGTGTTGAATTGATTACCACCACCGAATAAACCGCCGAAATCAAGATAGAACGGTCCTGAAGAATCAATATATTGTGTTGCCTCCCAATTAAAATTGCCTATAAAAGGTCCCCAAGGGTTACCATTAGAGCCTGTAGTTTCGAAAAAGACTGTCGGTCCATTATATGTACCGCCAGCCCAAGGGCCTAGATAATAATAGCCAGTTGAATTACCAAATCTAGATTTAATATAACAATCCTCTTCAGTACCACCGGCGGCAGGGTTATAAATTCGTTCCGTATCCACAGCTTCCCAATCAAAATCAACTTTCATCGTGGCACCGAGAAGTATTTCATTATACATTTGAGCGGTTAAATTAAATTCAATACCCCACGCACCGCTGTACCAGTCATTCCCACCTGGATTATCGATGTCGGGCCAAGTGCCACCACCTCCGGGTGGTAGATCAACGCCATCACGATGCGAGTTACCTACCTGAACCTCGATGCGTGACGAATTATCGGCGGGGGTGCCGTCGGCGTCTGCGCCTCCGGCTTCCCAAGCGGCGTAATGGAATTCACGATCGGGGGCGGCTGGTGTGAAACCGTACATGTCTTCACCCCAATCCCAGCCGTCATCACCAGCAGCTCTGCCAAAAGTATTGACATCCGCCGGAGTATTGCTAACTTCGACATTAAAATCAACTATATCTGGGGTTGCGGGATTATCATCCCAAATATCAACATATATCGGTGCTGAGGGTGTAAAAGTCGCTCGTCCGTAATAAACATAAGCTCGGTCTGCACCCGGGGCACCTATAATAATATCATTTAAATTATCGTTATTCAGATCTCCGGCATTGGCGACCGCCCACCCGAAAAGTTCACCATTTTCGATCCCGTTCAATTCTACATCTGCATTAGTTGAGGGTATAGTTGAGGGTAGTGCTGCACCACCATGAAATATATAGATATTCCCATTATTATTTAGAGGTGCGCCAACCGCAACGTCATCGTAACCGGGGACGCCCCCATTAAATTCCGCTAACCCTGCAACTGATGAACCGAAGGCCGAGCCGCCTGTTCCTTGCAAAATTATTGGCTCTTGTAAATTTGAAATTTTCAATAAAATATTGTCAAAACGGAAAGCCCCATTTTCGGCTGGGCCAGCAGTACCAAAGTCACGGATCTTGCCGCCAATATCTAAATAATATTGACCTGTAGCAGTAATAAGAGTCGCAATATCCCGTATATAGAAGCCACCGGCATTACCTGGCGGATTATTTGCCCACCAGATTTCATCAGTTCCATCTGCATTATTATCACCGCCATCAATATCAGCGCCAAGATAATTCATTTGCGCAGAAGTGCCGAACCTAGTTTTGATCCAAGCCTCTTCGTCTGCATCCAGCCCGTTAAAGCCGCCCCAAGTATTGAAATTCCAATCATAGCTCAATATTGCTGTTGCACCGTTCTGAATAGCTGTAAATGCAGATGTGGTGATCTGTAATTCAAGCCCATAAGCGCCACTATCAGGGCCAGGATTGCCATCGCCAAAATTAGCGCCAATGCTGATGATCAATTCGCCATCTGCAGCAACTGTGGAGTCCGCCGAGCTGTTATCACGATCCGGGTCGGCATTGTATTCTACCGCACTATCATCACCGCCATAGACCCCGGAAATGTTTAACAGATACCAATCCCAGCCGTCATTAGTACCAGTGGGTCCCGGACTGTTGCCGGTTGTATTTAAGCCGGAAGTAAAATCAGTTTCTGGCGTAGCTTCGTCGCCATCAGTGTCCCACAGATTTATAAATAGAGTTTGGAGGTTTAGCGCACCGAGGAAAATATAAGCCCTATCGCTACCTGGTGCACCAATGATAACATCATCGTAAGGATCGTCGTTTACGTGGCCAGCCCCATCAACTGAATGGCCAAATAATTCGGCAGTTCCCAAAGTACCATTGAGAGTAATATCGGCATCGGAAGATGTGCCATTGGCTAATGTACTGCCCAAGAAAAGGTATGCTCTGCCTTGGTTATTGACCGCACCTGGCGCGCCCACGATAATGTCCGCGACGCTATCACCATCGACATCGCCGGCTGAAGCTACATCCCACCCGAAACTATCGTTGGCGTTGCTACCTGTGAGTACTATATTGGCACTGCTGGCATTAATGTCAGCAAGATTCATACCGGGCCTACCATAGAAAATATACACCGCCCCTGCATCTTGGCCGCCGGCGTCATTCCCGGGAGCGCCGACGATTATATCATCGTAGGCATCGCCATTCAGATTGCCAGCATAAGACACATTCCAACCGAAATGGTCGTCGACTTGTGTGCCCACGCCAGATTCCAGTTCTTCAAGAGCATTGCTGGGCTGCACCCGCGTTCCAAATCCACTACCAGTACAAGCAATAAAAAACCCAGATCCTATAACTATTAAGCTCAAAATTATCGAAAAAATCTTCGCTTTAGCAATTTTTTTATAATGCATACTACTCACCTCTAAGAAAGTTGTATGATATATGTAGGAATATAATTTTATATTTAAATATATATACAAATATATATATTGATTGGTACAAGTTATTAATTCATTTATAACTTATCCATTAAATTGCAGTAATATTGATAATTTGATAGTAGTTTTTCAACTATGAAAAAGGTAATATAATAGTCATTCATTTCAGGATTATTCATTCGCAAAAGGTCAAGAATTATCGAGGTCAAATATGGGGTAATAAAATGCCTGATAAAAATGAAATTGAGGTGCGAGAATTGGAAAAGATAAGGTCAAAACGAGCACAAGAAATCATGGAGGCACAAAATATGAATGATCAAAGCAATCAAGATTGGCCGAGCGCGCCAATCACAGTCACCGATGCAGATTTTGATGAGGTTGTGAAAAAGTATCCTTTTATTGTAATAGATTGTTGGGCACCTTGGTGCGGGCCCTGTAAAATGGTCGGGCCAGTGATCGACGAGCTAGCTAAAGATCACGCGGGTAAGATCGTGTTTGGTAAACTTAATACCGATGAAAATAATCAAACCGCGATGAAGTACAGCATCATGAGTATTCCAACATTATTGATTTTTAAAAATGGTGAATTGATCGACCGGCCCGTGGGTGCTATGCCGAAACCCATATTAGAGGCGAATATTACTAAACATCTGGATTGATTTTCATCAAATTCCGTTAATTAAGTGGTAAGTGGCACTATCCTATTGGTGAGGGTGGTAAGTGGTAAGAAAAGAACCTAAATACGAATCTCGAAATCCATAACCCGAATTTAAAATGAGTCATATATAAGGGGTCAGGGCAATTTTTACTGACTTATTTGGATTAGAGATTGGCGTTTACTATTGGATAGGCGAAGGGCGGATGATTTTTTATCGTCCATGGCGGCAACTTACTTCGTCAAGTTGCCTCGGCTTTGAAAATGCCCGAAGGGGATTTTCAATGCAAGGTAATTTACATTGTAAATTACCGCCAGAATCATTGTTATGGTTTTCGATTGAGAATTCCTTCGGAATTCCCAAAGCGACAGA
>CBDVCJ010000085.1:0-13611 GCA_965372445.1 uncultured Thermoplasmata archaeon
AACTAATTTTTTATAACCATTTATTACCACAATAGGAACAAGAAGAACTTCCATCTGGGTAGGTTGCAATTGCATCACTCTGGCACTGAGGACATACAACACCTGTTGATTCTGACTCTAACTCCTCCGCCAGTTCCTCTTGAGGCACAGGTTGCTCGTCGAGTTGCGATGGCGCTTCTTCCACGTCCGGTGGTTCTTCTTCACTCTTGATATCGGGCGTTACGACCTTTGGCATTACAGGTGTTTTCAATTTTGGAACTGGCGTAGGGGCAGGTTCGGTCACCTCGGTTGGGGTCGGAGGGGTTTCTGTGACGCTAGGCTCTTCTTCGGTCAAGAGCTTTTGCTTGAGCTCTTCATATAACTCTTGGTCAATATCGCCTTTAATTAATCGCTCTTCAAGTAACTTCAGTTTCTCGTCCTTTGATAGTTCCTTCTTTTCTTCAACCTGAGCGGGCGGTAAGCTTGGACGTATCGTGGGTTGAACACCCGCTAACGCAGGGGCTGGCGGCGGGGCTTGAACCTGAACCACGGGCGTTGGAGTTACTGATGGCGTTAATTGCCGGGGTATTGGCACCGTTGGCGTTGCGGGAAGCGGCTCAGCACCCGGTTTGCCAACGATCTCAGGTATCAATGCGTCTGATTCCGCTGCTGCTTTTTCTGCTTCCTTAGCTTGTTTTTTACGTTTTAAAACCCCAAATAGGATAATTAAAATTACAATGATAACCACGATAACGATCAGGATCAGCCACCATAGGTTCTCGGTTTTGGTTGTGCTTTGGGTTTCAACATCCGGTGGTGGGGGTGGATCTGTCACAGTAATATTGATCGAATCTACTGCAATTTCACCGTCATAATCTTCAACCTCAAGTGTGATCGTGTGAAAACCTGCGACTAATGTTTTGTTTGTTAATATTTCGCCTTGACCTAATTTACTGGTGGAATGATTTGTGTACCAGGTAAAAGTCAAATGTTCAGTCGGCTCTGGTACATCGAAATCGACATCAGACCATTCGCACGAAAAATTAATGGTATCTGTGGTTTCAAATGCAGAACCGTCAGTCGGATATGTTATTTTAACAGTTGGTGGATCATTAGTATTTTGGATCTCGATCTCGAGGTTTTGATAGATCTCACTGCCGTTATTATCGCTAACTGTAACATTAAGGGTAAGCACCCCGACGTCATCATTGGTTGGAAGATATGATATTATATTGCTTTCTATGAATAGATTACTTAGATCATCCAATCCAATTTTATCCGTGCGATTAGTTGAATAAGTTAGGTCATCACCATCAATATCATAGGCATTAACAGTTAGATTCAGCCATTCATCTTCATCGGTTTTAATTTCGATCAACAAAGACGGTAAATATGTCTTTTTAGGACCTATGATTTCGGTCAAAACAGGTTCATCATTAGTAGGTAAAACCTTAACCACGACACTGTCATTAATTTCTGCAAGGTTATCGTTGGCGTAAAAAGTTAAGATCTCAATTCCGAACCAATTTGGTTCCGGTATCAATTCAACAGTACCATTCTCGAATATATTCACATCGAGTTTATCATCACCCTCAACCTCAAAGATCAGAGCATCAAAATCCGGATCTTTGAAAGTATAAGATAAATTGAGAGAATGATCAATATTATCTTCAAGAAAAGTCACGCTCAATAATGAATGATTGATCTCCGGGGGTGTGTTTTGGATCGATACTTCAGCTTCGTTCGAGGTACCGTTATCATTACCGTCGTTTGGTGTAACTATGCATTTCCAAACTTCGTTTTGCGCAGTATAGCCCGAGGTCACATAATTAGAATTTAACCCATGTTGCAGTATATCATCTTTATACCATTCGTAATAATATGTGATAGACTCATCTTCAGCGTCAGTGGCGTTTGAAACCAGAGCGTTGAGATCATCCAAAGTTCTAGGCATTGCCGGCGTTATTATTAGATCAGGTTGGGTCGGGGGGCTGTTGAGAACTGTAATTACATCATAGAATTTTTTATTATCGAACTCTTGGAAGGTATCGTTGCAAGAAACATTAAAGGAATATTGGCCTAAAATGGCATTTTTGGTAGGTGTGAAATTCATTACCCACATATTATTTTCAAAATTCAGATCAGATAAATAATCAGTTTTCCAATCAGCATCTAAGGGTGATCTATACGAAATTTCAACCTCAATATCTTTCTGAAGGTCTTCAAAATCGGTGGCATTAATGTATAACTGAGTTGTATTTGTACGATAAACAAAATTTGAGGTCGGTATTAATTCAACTACCTTAGGCGGCATGTTTGGCCGCCAATTGACCGACCAATCATGAAGGATAGAGGTATTGGTACTATCACCCACAAAGCTAGCTTGAAGTCGAATTGCGGTATGAAGATGGGGGTCGATCGAAGAAAGGTTTATGCCGGTCCGATTAAGATCTACATAGGGTTGGATGGGCTGGTTGCTGAAGGCATCAACGACTGTTACATTTAGATAGGTTTGGGTTTGTTCGGTTTTGTTTATGAGTAACGTTTCCCAATAACTATTGTAAGGGATCGGGATTGGTTCAGAGATCAAGTTTGCGTCGGTGAAGCTTATGCCTGGGCCACTAAGGTTTTCATATATGTTATTGATCTCCTGTGGCGAGCGAGCAATATTTGAGATACGGATGCAATCCATAAGCCCATTATAATAATCATAATCTGTAGCACTATCACCGGGGTGATATCCAAAATATAGAAAATCGAGGGTATTATTCATAATGCCGGTGTGGGCGACAGGTGCAGCATCACTAATGCCATCTATATATAAATTTAGCGCGGTTTGGTCCCAAGTGGCGGCTATATAATGCCATTTATTATCGTTAACCACGGTATTTCCATCTATATAATTACCACCAGCTGGGCCAGTATCGATCAGCAATCTTGGTTTGCCATCATCCTGTATACAAAGTTCATAACTATCTGAGCTCAGAGCTCTTTTTTTCACGATCGGGAACGCTTGGTTGGCCGAAGGAAGGGCAGAGAATTTTAACCATGCTTCAATCGAGATATTACCTGTTATACTAACACTAAGTCGATCAGGTGCAGCCACAATGTCATTAATACCATCATAACTATGGGCATACCCGAATTTTCCGGTTGTCCATGCAGGTAAATTAGATCCTGTGCCAGTTCCCCCTAGTATTCCATTATTTCCATATTTTGTATCATCATATGCAACAGTCCCGGCACCTTCATCAAAATGCCATAGACCGATCGTATGCTCATCGGGTACTAATTTAGAAATTTTGGCTCTTCCATCTAACGCCACTAAATTAAATTTGGAATCTACCTTTAGATCACTGAAGAACGTATCTTTCCATGCATTAACTGCAACCCAGCTTACACCCCAATAATGTAATTTTGGGGAAGCAATACTATTTCCCTCGAAGGTTGCATTGAGCTTGATGCGGGGGTATTGAACGGGATCCAAGGTCGATAGATCGATGTTTGAGGGTTGAAGGTTTGCAAAACCTGCGATTGGTAGGTTAGTTGTGGCATTCAACACCGAAATGTTCAGCCAACAATTTTCAGGTTCTTCTTTTAATAATGATATTGTATCCCATTGCATGCCGATTGGAAGTGATATAGGTTGGGAAGTTAGGTTGGCAGTGCGCGAATATGGGCCGTAATTATCTGCGATTTCGAAAGCTGAAAGGGATCTATTTGATATTCTAACTTCGTCGATCTTACCATTGAATGGTAAAGCTGAGCCCCCGACATATTTACCGATCTTGAGTGGGCCGGGGGTGTCGATTTTACCGGTGGTTGTATCTTCACAATATTTTACAAGTTCGCCGTCAATATATAATAAAAGCTGGTCCATATTAATATCGCGTACACCTGCAATGTAATGCCATTTATTATCGGTGATTACCGGGCCCCAGATGCCAGGCCGATTTTTGTTTACACATAATATATTAAACACTACCGACCCATCATGCCATGTATAGAATTGAAAATTACCGGTGATCCCCTCCTGATATTTTATAATGATATTATTCCAAGTTGCTGTTGTTTTTACCCAGAATTCAAAGGTAATAGGTTCTCCAGGATCGAATTCGAGGCTGGGATGGTCACTGACAGCTACATGATCGCTCCCGCCATTATAATCCAAAGCTTGGTCAAAGATCCCGTTCGTCCAAGAAGGGCCGTTAACACTACCATCGTTATTATAAGGCGATTCATCATTTGCGGTTGGGCCGGCACCTTCATCGAAATGCCATAATGCCAGGGTATTACTATCAACGTCTAACGGTTTGGGTGTACCTCTGATCATTTTGGTCTCGTTGTCACTTGTATTTATATTGTCGGAGTTGCCCCAATCTATCCCGGTTTGATCTTCAAAACTATCCAGCCAGCTCCCGCCATGAGAATTGGTTTCGATCAATGATCTCTGAGAATTTCGGCTACCTTCAGATCTTGTATTTATTATTGTGCTTCGATCAATAGAAATATCAATATCAACCTCACCATTCATTTCGTTAACATGATCCAGATTCACAATAAATAAACTAATAATCAAAATGACTAATGTCCCAACTGCAATTGATTTCCTTACCATTATTGATCCCCCTGGACGATTTTTATAAAGTGGAGATTTAATAGATTCTCTTAATTAAAATCGGGTTAATAATATAAAAAGATTTTTGTACAACTCTAGAATTGAATTGAATAATAAAAAATTTACCGCAGAAGCACAGAAGCGCAGAAATGTTACATTCTGCGTTTCTGCGTCTCTGCGGTAAGAAAAGGAGGATTTTATACTTTATTTACTATGAACAATTATCGAAATTTAGATTATAACGTTTAGCATTTTAATTGAGGTACCTCCATCGTCATCTTGAACCCTGATGGTGATATAGTAAGTACCAGATGATATGTAATCGTGAATGGGTATTATTTGGATCGTCACAGGTGCGATACCGCTAAACTGGCTCGGATATGGGTCTGAGGTGTTGAGGGGTGCATTATTATAGAAAATGATCGTGGTATTGACCGAGCCATCCCTCCAATCGATCGTCAGGTTGATATCGTCACTGCCTTGATCGGATAGATATACATTAAGAGCCGTTCTTTTACCTGTTCCAAACCCATTATTGATTTTATCCGCAATATCTTTGGCACGCTCAAGCTCGCTGCGGTTGGAAGAAGAATTCAATATAATTTGTTCGATCTCTATTATTGCCGCACCTACCGTTACTGCAGTGGTAAGCGCAGTTAAATTCAATAGTGTATTTAAGCCGAGTTTGCCCGACACCACATTTAGCCATAGTGCTAATAGCTGCTGCTTCGCTTTCTGTGTCATATTACTGTGGTCTTCAGGTTCGAGATGATCCAGAATATCATATTTCGAACTTAATGTATTGAATACCGACGAGTTTGCATTTACACCTGTGATATATTCAGCTAATATTCCAGTATGGTCGCCTTTAGGTATGTCAATCTTACATTGATGTTTCCAATACCCGATGGTGCGTTGATTGGCAATCGAGACTGTAACATTGTCAATTGTAGAATTAACATTTAGGACGGTGATCACTACCCAATCGGTATCGTTAGCGCCTTGATCGTCGATGACCTTTATTGTTACATTATTGATACTGTCATCATTGAAAGTGAAATTTACAACCGGCCCGAACAGCTCGAACACGCCATCGTCATCCACATCCCACGACCAGTTCACGATCGTACCGTCGGGGTCGTAAGAGCCGGTACCATTAAAGGTAACTTTTTGGCTTTCTAATACTATTTGGTTCATCCCCGCATCGGCGATTGGCGCTACATTACCATAAGTCCAATTCACGCTCCAATCAAAAAGGATCGGTGTCGCTTTACGGTCAATAGACTTGAATTCTGCAGATAATCTAATCGAAGGATATGTGAGGGGGTCGAGACCGGTCAGATCGATCATCGAGCTAGACAAACCGGTATAGTTCATTATTGGTAAATTAGTGGAATTATCTATGATCGTTAGTGTCAACGATGTATTTGTCGAAACGGTTTGATTGAAGATCAAGGTGTCCCATTTGTGATTTGACGGGAGTGTTATTACCGAAGATTCCAAAGTCCCGCTCGAATCGAATTTGGATTTCGCGAGCCCGATCTGTGATTTTGTGCCGTCCGACCCTGCATAGTACATGTAATATTGTTTGCCGACGAAGATCACTTTCGGCAGCACTGTATAATAATTATCCCAGGCGCTGCCAGCACCCCTTTTCAAAACCGGGTTATTTGGATAGTCCACCCAGCTAAGACCGTCAGTTGAGGTGTGATGATAGATGTCGCGCGAGCCCGCGCCCGGCCCGTAATCATACCACCCGACATAGCCTGAATTTTGAGCTATTGCAAAATTACTGCAAATGCCTGCATAACCAGCCGGTGAGCCGATAGCGCTCGTAATTATTGGGTTACTGGGATACTTTGCCCAGTTAACACCCTCTCGCGAATTCGCATAACCTAATTGATATTTGCCGGTTGCACCTAATCCGATATACCACATTTTATAGATCGAGCCGTCGAAGATCACGCAAGGTTGATTTACATAATGGCTATCCCACGCGCCTGTCGCACCCAGATCGAGCACCGGGTTGTACGGATATTTTTGCCAGGTCATGCCATCGCTCGAGGTGGCGTAGCCAATCCTTCGATCTAACCCGGTATCCATTGCAGCATACCACATTTGATAATAATTTCCATTATAAATTACAAATGGGTCCTTAAGATAGTTATTATCCCAACCGGATGTAGATATTTTAAGAACTGGATTGCCGGAATATTTGGTCCATGTAACGCCGTCACTTGAAGTTGCCATCCCGATCTCGTGGGGTGTGCTAGAGCTGCGCCCGCGATAAAACATTAAATAACAGGTGCCGTTGAAGATCACATTCGAGGGCAGTACAGCTTGGCTATCCCACCCGGAAGAGCTCGGGGTGATTATTGGGTTAACTGAATATTTGTACCACTCCTTAAAATTGGTATTCAGCCATAGCTCGCCGTTGCCATAGGTCAGATTTTGTGCGGTGCCTTTCAACCCGCCGAACAGGCTGTCGCGCCAGGCATTACCCGCATGCCAGCTGACGCCCCAGTAATGCAATTTTGGGGTTGTGGTGTTATTGCCAGTAAAAGACGCCCTCAATCTGATCGAAGGATATTTCAAAGGGTCGATATATGATATATCGAATTCACCGTCGACATAATAACTTGAACCTGGCGGGAGCGGTTGATCATCTGAGCCGTTCAATATCGTAATGTTCATGAAGGTGTTGGGTGGTTGTGTAAAATTAAATATTAGAGAGTCCCAATATGTATTTATTGGCAGAGTTATCAGTTCCGAGGTTAGATTGCCATTTGTTATTATTGGATTACGTGTCATATTACTAATTCGAAGTTCATCAATAATACCGTCAAAGTGCCAGAATGGGCTACTACCACCCGGATCGTAGCCAATATAAAGAGCATCGTCAGCATATTCATTTTGATTTAACATCTTGATAGTTGTGGTTTTCTCACAAATCAAATTGCCGTCGAGATACAACCTCAAGAACTCGCCGTTGCAAACTGCATATATTTTATACCACTGATTTGCCGATAGAACATTTGGCACCATGATCGTATCTGCAGCACTTCCACTTGAGACCCTGAAGACGATACCGCCCCCTGAGTATGCCGCAAGTTGGTACTGGCTTCGCAGGCCAGTTTGCCATTTAGCCAGAATGGGGTTTCCACTTGATAGTCCATTACCGTAAAAGGCATGTGGATAGATCCAGGTCTCGATTATCAATCCATCTTCAACATCCAAGCTATCAGAATCAGAGACCAATACATAATCGTCGCTTCCATCAAAATCGAGCGCGTTACCTAATTTACCGGTGGTCCAGCCCGGGATATCAGACCCAACACCATCGCCGCCCAGGGTACCGTCATTATTATTTGGGGTGGTATCATATGCAATTGTACCTGTACCTTCATCAAACTTCCAATATGCAACAGTATGAGTTTCCAATAGCGGCTTCTGCGATAATTTTGCATCGTTCGCGAAAATTGTTATGTTGTCACTTAGATCCCAGTCGACGCCGGCTTCATCCTTAAAGCTATCCACCCAGCTCCCGCCATGCGAATTTGATTCAATTAACGTGCTTGACCCCAGGCTGGATCGTGGGCTGCTAACGGGTGCAGTGGGAGGTGCGATAGATGGTGATAAGATTAGATCGTCTGAGAATCCGGAGCCATTTTCGTTATCAATTTTATTAATTGGGAATGAATTGACACTGAAAATACTAAGTATCAATAGTAAAATTATCAATCCTGAAACCGCTTTGTTTTTCATTGCCTGTCTCCATTCCATATTTATTCAAAAGTTTCAATTAGATGATTATATTATAAATCTTGGTGATTTTTCCACCATCGTCATCTTGCACTATTATTTTTATTAAATAAGTGCCTGATGAACTGTAGTTGTGGCTTGTTGCCGCAAAAACATTTAAGGGCGCCTTGCCCGTGAATTGGCTCGGATAGGGGTCTGAGGTGTTGAGGGGTGCATTATTGTAGAAAATCATAGTGGTATTGACCGAGCCATCCCCCCAATCGATCGTCAAGTTGAGATCATCACTGCCTTGATCGGATAAATATACATTAAGAGCCGTTCCATTACCAGTTCCCCCACCATTATTGATCGTGTCCGCAATATCCTTAGCACGCTCAAGCTCGCTGCGGTTTGAAGAAGAGTTCAATATAATTTGTTCGATCTCACTTATCGCGGCACCTACAGTGCTCGCATTAGTTAAGTTGGCTAAATTCAATGGCGTGCCTAATCCCAGTTTGCCGGAAACTACATTCAACCATAGTGCCAATAACTGCTGCTTCGCTTTCTGTGTCATATTACTATGATCGTCAGGTTCGAGATGATCCAGAATATCATATTTTGAACTTAATGTGTTGAATACCGACGAGTTTGCATTTACACCTGTGATATATTCAGGTAATATTCCGGTATGGTCGCCTTTGGGCGTATCAATTTTGCATTGATGTTTCCAGTAACCGATCGTGCGTGGATAGGCATTCGAGACTGTAATATTGTCAATTGTAGAATTCAAATTTAGAACTGTAATTACCGTCCAATCGGTATCGTTTGCACCTTGGTCGTCGATGACCATTAAAGTTACATTGTTGATACTGTCATCATTGAACGTGAAATTTACAACCGGCCCGAACAGCTCGAACACGCCATCGTCATCCACATCCCACGACCAGTTCACGATCGTACCGTCGGGGTCGTAAGAGCAGGTGCCATTAAAGGTAACTTTTTGGCTTTCAAATACGGTTTGGTTCATACCCGCATCGGCGATTGGCGCTATATTACCATAAGTCCAGTTCAGGCTCCAATCGAAAAGGATCGGTGTGTCTTTACGGTCAATAGATTTGAATTCTGCAGATAATCTAATTGAAGGATATATGAGAGGATCGAGACCGGTCAGATCGATTATCAAGCTAGTCAAACCGGTATAGTTCATTATTGGCAAATTAGTTGTATTATCTATGATCGTTAGTGTCAAGGATGTATTTGTCGGAGCGGTTTGATTGAATATCAGGGTATCCCACTTATGATTCGTTGGGATCGTGATAGTAGTGGAGTTTAAAATTGCATACGGTTCGAATTTGGATTTCGCGAGCCCGATCTGGGTTTTCGACCCGTCATTACCGGCATAATACATCCAAAATTGTTTACCTTTAATTATCACTTCAGGTAGACCGACCAGTGCATTGTCCCAAGTCCCGGCAGGCCCGGGTTGTAAAACCGGGTTACCCGCATATTTACTCCAGCTGACCCCATCAGTTGAAGTTGCGAAATGGATCTTCATAGGAACACCGCCGCCAAGTTTATAATCATACCAACCTAAATACTGGTTATTATGAAATAAAACACAAATAACATTTAACCCGTTATACCAACCCATGGGTCCCGCTAGAACTGGGTTGCTAGGATATCTCGCCCAGTTAATTCCGTCGAAGGATGTTGCATATCCTATTTGGTACGGTGCTATACCACCTACCTGGGCCAGGCCGGTATACCACGCTTGATAAATATGACCGTCATAATATATATCGTTAATATTAGAATAATGATAATCCCAATCTAAAGGGTTTGTGCTTGTTTTGAAAACTGGATTATATGGATATTTTTGCCAGTTTATACCATCAGTTGAAGTTGCGTAACCCGTATTCCAATCATTTTTAGTGATCTCTTGACCTTGATAATACATTTTGTAAATGGTACCGTCGAACGTTACAAAGTTGGGTTTGACATTAACAGCATCCCAGCTACCTGTTGGACCTCTGGAAAGGACCGGGTTGCTGATGCATTTCGTCCATGTAATACCGTCGGTGGAAGTTGCCAACCCGATATTATTATCCGACCCACCCCCGGAATAATATAAATAATAGTGAGTACCGTTAAACATAACATTCGGGTATGAGAGAAAATCTTTATCCCAGCTCGTACCTGTACCAACAGTTATCACAGGGTTACCTGAATATTTATACCATTCTGTGATGACGGGTTTGAGCCAGGTTTCACCGTCGCCATAGATCAGGTTTTGATGACGCGCGCTAACTTTCAACCCGCCGAACAGGCTGTCACGCCAGGCATTGGTCGCGTTCCAGCTGACGCCCCAGTAATGTAAAGTAGGCATAGCAGAGCAATTCCGCACAAACTCAGCTTTTAATTTTATTGAGGAATATAGAAGCGGGTCAACATAGGAAATATCAAATTCACCGCCATTGTTATATGTAAGGCTGCCAGGAATTGGTTGGTTGTTAGAAGCATTTAAAATTGTAATATTGATAAAAGTGTTCAATGGCTGGGTTTTATTTAAAATCAGGGAATCCCAATTCATATTATGTGGAATTGAAATTGGTTTTGAAATTAGTGTTCCTTTTGGCTCAGTTTCAATATAAATATTATCGACTACTGATGAGATCGAAGAATAACATCCCGAGCCCGTCCAGTCATCTGAATACCAAGTAATTGTTAGGTTAAAATTCGACATATCGATTACCGGTGGTATCTCTCGCTTATATACATACCAGGTTTGACCATCCATGCCTGTTGCAGTAGAATTATATAAATTAGTTGTCCCGATAGTTTCACAATTATAGTAGAGTATACTTGGCCAAGGTTTAGCGTGATTAATACTATAACTCTTATTTACCCCATCGTAAAATTGTAGATAGATCATTGTATTCCAGCCCCAACCTAAAGAATGGCTAACTTGAATATCTCGCATATGGATATAGATATATTTTCCACCATACAGGTCAGCAAATGAAGACATAGATACATTCATATGTGTTCTATAAGAACCAGAATTGGCCTGGGATTTTACATAGCCATACATTGAATGTGAAACTGATTGGTATTGAGAATTTATTTGATCGCAATTGATTGTGTGGGTGCCCGAGCCAGAGCCAGTATTATAAATATTATAATTCCAACCATCAGGTACCAGGCCTAAAGTTCCTTTTTCAAAGTTGCCATTAGGTAGGTATTTGTATTTACAGGAATATACATCACCTTTGGAATGATTAAGGTTATAAATTAATTCAATTCCAGAATCCTCATCAAAGCTATCCACCCAAGAGCCGCCGTGCGAGTTGGATTCGTACAAGCCTGCCGAGGCCGTTAACCGCCCACCACCCGCACTTGACGGCGCTGGCGACGCGGCACTCGTTGCGCTGTCCTCCAACGCGCTATTTTCGGACTCAAAACTATCTATTGGCACTTCAATAACATTAATTAAACCTAAAAGTAATATTATTGCGATTAAAATGGACATAGGTTTGGTTCTCAAGACAGGCCCCCCACTTGTGACTAATATATAACTATAGGGTTATAAATATTTTGCATTTATTATATTTTTGGTCATTAACCGGGAGCCGGGAGCAACGGGAACCGACTGCCCCCCACCCCAATTTTTAACGCGAAAGCGCGAAAACACGAAAGATTTATTTTAGCAAGTAATGCGATTTCGTGTTCTTCGCGTCCTTCGTGTTAAATTATGGGGGTGGGTGGCCCGATTCCCCCCTTCCCCATTCCCGTGTAATGGCGTTATTTTCGATGCTCCCGAAATTAATTATCATATGTCGCCTTTCCATAGGCAAACTCCAATCTCAAATCTCTAATCTCGAATCCCTATGCTAATCCTTTAGCAAAAAAAACTAATCAATGTATAATTGATAAATATCATCAGCCAGCTGTTCCCAAGTCGGGAACCCTTCCAAGAACTTGTGGGCTTCCCTACCAAATTTCTCGCGTTTAACTTTATTTAGAGCTAATTTAATTATTGCATTTGCCAACGCGTTGGGATTTTCAGGTTCCACGAGTAGCCCGTTCTTACCACTAGAGATCAACTCGGGTATACCGCCCACCTTCGGCGCTATTACCGGTTTGCTGAACAGAAAAGATTCCAAAATTACACGCGGGTTAGCTTCGGTTCGCGACGCCATCAGAAAAATATCGCACTTCGCCAGGCTATTGTATAAAGTTTCGTCATCCACACGCCCTAATAGCTTTACATTTTTCAGCCGATTTTTCGCGATATAATTTTCACAAAACTCTTGGTCCGGGCCGCCACCTATCATTGTTAATGTTATCTTATCACCCATCTTTTCCGCTACTTCTTTAAAGGCCTTGAGCAATATATCCACACCTTTGATGCGTACACTTAGCCACCCGATAAACAGCAGATCGATCTTATCACCTTTGGTACGCTGATATTTTGCTGCCTCGCGCTTTGCTCGTTTGATGTGCTTTTCGCGACCGGGGGGGTTGATCGGATGATAAGTAATGATCTTGTTCTTGGGCACTCCAAGCTCCACCAACCTTTTCTCGATGGTTTTACCGGTGGCGACATACTTTTTAAGGTTGCCCGCCAATAGATTAAAGGGTGGATCACCTAGGTCCTGCACCTCTTTGATCAGTCCAATATGGAATGCCGAGCTGCACAAGCTCACAATAAACCCGAAAATGCTGGTCGAATGCGCATGGATCACAGTCGGTTTAAATTTACGCCAGAAATAAAACATCATTAACGAGGTTAAAGGCGGTATTATGAGATATCTGATCGGCCAGGGCGCATTCTGAAGGTGCGGTTGGGTGCGATATATCCAGACGTTCGGGTCTGATCTATCGATCAGCGGCTCGCCCTGGAATTGCTGGGTGAAAACAATAAAATCGACTTTATCTTTTAATAATTGCGCTAAAGTCGAAAAATATAGCGGCGCCGCACCAGTATAAGGCGGGTACATCGTCGTATAGATCAACACCACCGGCTTTTTACGACCTGAAATTTTGTTAATTGGGAACTGATTATTTTTGGCCATCGACCATCCTCATACCATAATCAGAACACACATATTTGACAATATTGGTATTTATCCAATTAGTTGGCAATTTTCATTAAAATTAATTCCAGCTCAATCCCTATCAATCTCGCCATCATCATTGTCTTCTTCCTCTTCTTCCTCTTCTTCCTCATCGTATTCAGCGTCAATATCATAAATCTCTTCTTCATCGTCTTC
>CBDVCJ010000086.1:0-13604 GCA_965372445.1 uncultured Thermoplasmata archaeon
TTTTTAAAAAGGGCTTGAAAGATTACGTATCTCTTCTTAGATTAAAATTAAATCACTGTGTAAGACTAGTTCCCTCAAATTCCTCTTGAAGCTCGATACTCAGCTGCCGCAGCACTTCCTCAAGCTTTTTACTACGGAACTCGCGTAACCCGCCGAGGTCGGACTGGACCTTTGCAACGATCTCCTTACCCTCTTGACTTATCTCGATATGACACAAGGACTCTTCCATTACACTCACTCTTTGAATTTATAACTAAAAATTTGCGGGATCAATAGCAAGAATGGTGGACAGCGATTCAAGGTTCCCATGGGCTCTCGCACCATAGTACCACAAGAAACGTCGGTGGGCTTAACTGCCGGGTTCGGGAAGAGACCGGGTGGACCCCACCACCATGGCCGTCCAACCTTCTTGAATATAACAATACTGTGCATAGAGGTTTTGATATAAAAAGCTTATTCTTAATTTAGGTAAAGGCACACAGGCAAAATATGAGTTTGGGTAAGTCATTACTTGTTTTGCCCGAGGAGCCTCGTCTTTCAGACTTCGACTCCAAAGGTACAAAGGTACAAAGGCACATAGTCAGAAATAATGTGAATTGGTACAGGGTGTCTATTTCACTTTGTCAGTAGGTCCCTTTGAGCCTTTCTTCACTTTACCCTTGACCCGATAATATTTCAAGGGATGGTTCATCCAAGCCTGTTTACACAAATTATCGGGATTAATGCAAATTCCATTGCTTTTCATCGAATCGCAGCCCGGCGGTGTATATTCCGTCCCGGAGATCTTGCCGGTAATATGCTCTATTTGGTAGCGCGCTTTGCTTACATCGAAATCCGGCGAGGTACCGAAAACTTTCAAGATCTCATCGGTAGAAAGGCCGATAGTGTGCAGGAACGATGCAATTGCAAACCTGCCAACATGTGACACATTTTCGCCATTCTGGATCATTCCAAGAAGATGTTTGAGACAGGGCGGTAGTTTAACTACACTGATCTTACCGAAATTTTTAGCCTCGAATTGTTGTTTGCGCTCGTTTACTAGTGTGCGAAGCTTTAATATGTCGGATCTTAAATGGGCCTTGATCGCATTGGTGACTGTTACTGGCAGCTCACGCTCAGTTCGACGGCGTTGGAACTCTTGAATTATGCGCGCTAATTCACGAGGGGTGATCGTCACATAACCTTCGACCAATTGACGATTGATCAATTTCCATTCCGGGCTGCGAATTTGGGCGGCGTAATTTAAGAAATCCGCAAAGTACAATTTTAAACCGTTTTCATTAGCTGAAATGTCCACTGAGTATGGTTCTCCACTTCCTTTATCCAACGTTAATTCCAACTCGAGTGCGATTTGTTTGACAAAACGCATATCTTCTTCTTGAAGACGTTTATAGGTCCGTACTGCTTCCGCGAGTGCATATCTTTTCACGAGATATTCATCTTCAACGCAAGAGACCAGAATTCTCGCGGTTATATATGATAACAGCTCGATCAAACATTCTGTCTCGGTTGAGAAACCATGCTCTGCAATTTCGCCTTTTTCGATCGCCTCCATTAACCGATTTTTACCGGCAGCCCAAGCGCTTTGGTACGCGATATTATTGAGCAGCTCATCAAATGAAGGCCCGGCCTCTTTAATGTATTTTAATGATTCCTCAAGAAAAGGATATTTTGCAAGCGTTTGAAGATCCATAGTTTGGTTTAAACCCCCCGAATATCAGGGTAAATATGCATCGATAATTATATAGGCTTTGGTATGGGAGAGGTTACTAAATTTATTTTTCTTCTATAAGATTCTGGATTCTGGATTAAAATTCCTTATTGAAAGGCGATAGGCGATAGACGACAGGCGAAAGTTCTATACCAATGATCGGGAGCACGGGAGCCGGAACCCCACCCCCCTTTTAAACCGCTGAGTACGCTGAATACGCTGAATTATATTGCGGATTCCAGATTCGCGATTTTAGATTCGAGTCCTGCGAGGGTCTGATTTATGTTTTGCTAACTACCTTTCTATTAGTTACCTCGAATCTCGAAACAGAAATCTCGAATCCACATATAATAATAAAATTCAGCGGCCTCAGCGTCTTCAGCGGTTGAGGTGGGGGTGAGCTAAATTATTACCGATGCTCCTGATATTTAATACAATAAATCATAAATTACCAATCATTAAAAATTTTAAGAAATAAATATAAACTTCAAATCATAATAAAACAAAGTTGCTGCAATTTTGTCTGACCTAACATTTAAATAGGGCAATAATAATATATATAAGCTGACCCCCCATGAAAACTCTTGTTCTTTGTGTTGATAGAGATGATGATTTCGGTGAAAAAGCTGGTCTTACAAGTCCGATCGTGGGTCGAAAGGATAACTTGAGAGCGGTCATATCATTAGGGTTGATAGATCCAGAGGATTCCGACACTAATTCATTATTTGCAGGTTTAAAAACCTATGATGAACTTCGTGATAACGACGAAGAGGCAGAGATCGCGACAATTTGCGGTGACAAGAACGTAGGCACAAAATCCGATAAGGAGTTAGGTGAACAGCTCGACGCGGTAATTGAAGACATTGGACCAGATAGAGTGATTTTTGTTAGCGATGGGGGTGAAGATGAGTTCATTTTACCGATCATTCAATCACGTATAAAGATCGATTCGGTCATAAGGGTGATCGTAAGACAACAGAAAAGTATTGAAGGGTCTGTATATTTTATCGCCAAAGCACTTCAAGACGAGAAGGTAAGAATTAGGTTTGTTATTCCAATTGCCATAATATTATTGGTATTTGGAATTTTTTTCGTGATGGGTTACCCTTTGATCGGGGTTGGAGCTGTTTTAATCACTCTAGGAATATATTTACTGATCCGTGCATTACATCTTGAAGAACCTGTTATCAGTGTAAGTAAAGATTTTAGACATGCTTTACAAACTGGAAAATATATTGCTGTAGCTACACTTGTTTTAGCAATTGTTGTATATCTTTGGGGTCTTATTGGAGCATTAACTCTCGAAGACCCACCAAGCGACATCTTTGAATTTATTTTATTTGTGGTCAATAACACATTATGGTTCATTATCCTAGCAGGAATAGTTTATACTCTTGGAGAAACTTTAGATCTCTTCATAAGAACCGGTAAAATGCTTAATTCTTCATGGTATATCATTTTTTCATTGTTTGCAACTGGATTTATACTTTGGGCTTTATTAGAAATTTTTATGGGAATACTAACTCACCAATATAACATTGAACAAATCT
This sequence comes from uncultured Thermoplasmata archaeon, assembly GCA_965372445.1. Classification (GTDB taxonomy): domain Archaea; phylum Thermoplasmatota; class Penumbrarchaeia; order JAEHCK01; family CBDVCJ01; genus CBDVCJ01. The sequence continues at coordinate 3,262 of CBDVCJ010000086.1, forward strand.
TCATTAGTGTCCTAGCAGGTGGCTTTCTTGGCTTTATGGCAGTAATTATCCATAATTACATCAAAAGCCATTTTGAACCTGAAACCAGTTCAACTGAATGGCGACGCTGAAAAAAATTGCTGTGTCTTTTATTTTTTTTATACCGCAATTTTTTTAGGTTGTAGGAGATAGGTTATAGGTATTAGGTATATTGTCCTAAGTCCGTGATTATATATTGCCCTATAGTCCTGGGTCCGAAGTCCAATTTTTTTCTTTGGGACGCCGGACACTTGCCCCTATCACCTAACACCTATCACCCAACACCTAGTTCAAAACTCACAACTATTCGGGCCAAAATCTAAAAAACCATTAACTTTATAAAAAACTTATTAAGCATATATTAAATTGCGGGTGTCATTATTTAATGACAACTCAGCCAATATTGGGGGGTTAATTCTGGATCTGGAATATATCACTCGTAACCTTTACCGCAAGGGTCTTGATGACGATAAGATCATTTTTGAATTAAAAAAAGCGTCGATCCCGAAACGTAGAGCTAAGGCTATATTACAAGAGATAAAAAATATAGAATCAATTATTGATCCGTTTATTAAAAAAATTTGTACTAGCCCAATTTCAAATGCAAGTGCCGAAGTTTCAGGGCTCGGCTGTAGAGGTGAGGGCGATTTCTATATCCATCATAAACTGGCTGAGATCATAGGTAAGACGGGTGCGGTTGTAGATAGTCTAGATCAAGATGATGCCGGTGTTACAAAAGTAGATGATAAATTTATTGTTGTGGCCGTTGACGGCATGCATTCAAGATTGAGCCATTTTCCATTTTTAGCAGGTTTTCATGTGGCCCGTGCAGCAATTCGTGATGTGCTCATTATGGGCGGCAAGCCGGTTGCATTGCTATCAGACATACATCTCGGCAATGATGGTGATGTCGGTAAGATTTTCGATTACACCGCAGGTATTTCAGTTGTAAGTGAATTAACGGAAATTCCACTGATCTCAGGAAGCACTTTGCGAATTGGTGGCGACCTGGTCCTGGGTGATAGGCTCACTGGCTGTGTGGGTGCGGTTGGAATCTCCACCAAGATCACGCCTCGCCGTCGCGCGGCACCGGGAGATCTAATACTTATGACCGAAGGTAGCGGCGGCGGCACAATTGCGACTACGGCATTATATAATGGCCACGATAGTGTAATCAAGGAGACCTTAAATTTAGATTTTTATAGAGCGGCAATGAAACTTTTAGACTCGAAATACCTGAAATATATTCATGCAATGACGGATATAACAAATGGTGGTATCCGCGGCGATGCATTTGAGCTGGCCTCTACTGCAAGATCTAAGATAATTTTAAACAAGACTCCCCTTCGTCAGCTTGTGAATCCGATCGTATTGGAAATGTTGGATAAATTGAAGATCGATTTTATGGGGGTATCTTTAGACTCATTATTATTAACAACGCCTCGATCCAAAGCTAGGGGTATAATAAGATATATGATGGACAATGATATCAAAATTGACATTGTAGGTTCGGTCAATAAAGGTTCGGGGGTATATTTAATGGATGAGACTGCCCCAACTAAATCTCGCGCTCAGCAATTAAGACCGAAATTTCGAGAGGAACCCTACACCCCGATCAAGAAAGTTGTGGATCGTCCGCCGCGAGATTTTAGTACAATGAAAAAAGGTATTGCTCGATCTGCAATAAAAGCCAAGGCAAAAAAAGAATATATAAAAAAGTGGATAGACCGGAAATATAAATAATTACAGGTGTCCTGACTTTTATTTTTAATATTATAATTGGTGCTTCTCCCGATTTTGGGGAAATAGAATTTTATTACAAATGTCTTAATAGCGATTTTTAGTGGCAAGATGGGGCTGTGGTATGAAGTATGTGGACACTCACTTCGTTCGCTTGTGGTATGTGGGAAGATATTAGAAGCAAGAAGATGGAAGCTAGAGCCAATTAATCTCTATCTTCCATTTTCTATCTTCTATCTTCAATTGTCTTGGTATTTCCACAGACCACATCCCAAACTTACTATTATAATAACTATCTTTCCCTAAATTGGGAGATGAACCTTATAATGTTATTGAATATAGCTATTTCAATGCATGTTGCTAATCATCATTATTTTCATCTACGGGTTTTTCTTTGGGTTTGACAGCTGTATCCGTATCAGGTTCAGGTTCTGGTGGGGGTGGTGCCTGTTTTGCCGCCGGAGCTACAGGGGCTGCAACTGGCGGTGGCGCCGGTTTATCTTTATCTTCGGGGGGGTGTTCTGGCGCGACTGGTTCTGCAGTTTCGGATTTAGCTTTACCCACAATAATTTCATCAGTTTCAGAAGGTTGCGGCGGCGGTGCTGTGCTTTCATCCATTATTTCAGGTACTGCTGGCACTGGCGCGGCAGGTGCAGGAGTAGTTGCAGGTGCAGCCATTTCAGGACCCTTAACTTCAGCGTCACCCAGCTCAGGCTCAGGGGTGGCGGCGTCGGGTGATATTGGCTCGGCAATTTTAAGACCCTCGGGTATCTGGTCCAGGTCGAAATCCTCCAGTTCCATCTCCTCCTCTTCATCAATTTCAGACGGTTCTGGTTCCGCCTCACCTTCTGCTTCGGGCTCGGGCTCGGGTTCAGGTTCAGGCTCAGCCTCAAGTTCTTCGTCAGGCGGAGCGGGCTCTTCTTCACCCTCAGCCAATAGGTCTTCTCGGGCTTCTTCCTCCTCCTCTTCTTCTGCTTCATCACCCTCCGGTTCTTTTTTGCCAATAATTTTTTTGCGAATGAGCATTAAGGCAATAATTATTATTAATATTATAATAATGATCTCAAAGATCAACATTATCGACGTTTCGTCTATTGTTATTATTTGATCGTCAGGTTTTTTAGGGGGCTTGGGGGTATCAGTTTCCATATGGACAATGACCTTGATCGTATGAGACACACGATCACCAACACCGCGTGATTTTACCGTTATTGTAATATTAGTTTCGAGCGGCGGCATAGATTCTGGTATCGATATTTTTAATATGGTATTCTTAGATTCATCAATATCCATATAAAGAGTATCGTTTAAAAGCGTCACATTATCTTTATGTAACTCACCAGGGTCAACCGTTAATTCAAACTCATCAAGGGCGTTGCCGCCATTTGTAACTGTGATATCATAAGTACCATTTTCGCCCTGCCATAGCTCAATAAGTTCCGGGCCATCAATGGATATTAATGATTCTTTGACAAAATCGGTGTTGGTTTCAAACCAAAAGACCCCCGAAGTACACTCGCCTTCAATTATTCCTGCATAGGGGATAATGGTCCAATAATATTTCGAATGGTTGTCGAGATCTGCAAGCGTGTATGACATGCTCATATGATCTACGACCTTCGGCTCTATCAGTTGAGTTGTATTACTCCAGAAAATATTATATTTTACAAAGTCTGAGCCTGAATATTGTACTCTCCAATATAGATCTACATTAGTTACATTAAAAAGTGATCCATTGAATGGTAACATTAGATTTATTTTCGGGATTGCTACTGTTGTATCAACACTAAAGCTCCAAATACCCGAGTTACATCGCCCTCGATACAGCCCATCGTCGGGGATCACCCACCAATAATAAGTATTTTTATCCGTCAGATCCAGAGGAATAAAAGTCGTGGCGGTTTGGTCGTTGATATTTTGTTTTGCAGATGCCTCTTGGTTTTTTACTAAATTCCGGTCGGGGCTTAAATAAAGATCATATTTAATGTCATCGTTATTTGGATCAAAGCCATACCACCTTAAAGTTGGCTTTAAGTTATTTATGGTATAACCATCACGGGGCGAGCTTAGTAAGGTATAGGGTGCATCCGGGTCATACCCTGTGTTTATCCGGATCCAATAAGGTTCAGATTCATTATAGCCATTCCCGGCAATATCCATTGCGCGCCACCGAATATAATTTTTATCACCGTTCAGGAATTGCTCGGTAATCAAACACTGAATTTCATTGGCAGCTTCGGTCTTTTGCGCGCTTTTCCAGCCACTCCATTGAATGTCAACACTAGTAGAGATCGAATATTGGATACTTTTTGCATCCACACCACTCAGCGTATCTTTGATCGTTATTCCGCAGATCACTTCCGTGGTTGGTTGAACGTTCTTAAACGACGGGATCGGGTCCCAAAAAGATGCATATTGGGTATCGATCGATATGTTGAATTTCTCTGAAAATGCATAGCCATTCCCAACAACGTCCTTGGCTCGCCAAACTATTACATTATCCATTCCATCATCAAATTCAGCTTGAACTAAAACATCAACATTAGTACCATTAAAACTTCCATTTAATCCCGGACTCGCCCATTCTGGATAAGGATACCAATTCTTGCCGTTTTCTTTTGACATTCGATATTCAATTGAGGTTGCATCGACATTACTGCCATTAATATCAGTGATTGTAACACCGCAGGTAACAATCTTACTATTTTGCCAGGTCCTATTTGATGGTGTGACATTTGTAAAATTAACGTTATCCCCATCAATACTTAATCCAACATAATGAGTGCCATGACAGGAATAAAATGGAATACCGGTAATATTCAATATATAGAACTCGCCCGGGTTTGAGTCATTACCAACATTCATAATGATATTGTAATTAAGTCCGGAACTATTACCATCATCCCATCTTTCGTTTTTGGTATTCCAGAGTGTAACATTGAATTCATCATTTGAGGGATAGATATCGATTGTATTATCATATACTACTTTCTGGCGGTCCCAAATAAGCTGTTCGCCACCACGCACCCAATCCCCATAAAATACAAAACCCTGATATTCGCCGATGATCGAAAAATTGCCATAAAAATCAAGATCGTTCTCTACTTTGAAGATATATTGAAAAGATTGAAAGAATTCTACTAGATCATATCGGAAGGAGCTTACATAACAATGCGTTAAGGATTCATATTGATAGCTCCAATTGAATATCACTTTGAAATAAAGTGACCAGATATTCTTTCCATCGATCCATTGGCTGTAGGATTCATTAGTAAGATATGCATAAGGATAGTTTGCAGACGAGAATTTATCATTACTACGATTCCATGTGAATATCAATTCATTATTGCTATTTGGTGCCAGAGTAACTTTTGCTTGCTCTAGATCGGTTTTAAATTTATTGGCGGTAACATTTACTTCGAAGGTATAATTATCATATCTGGCATAACAAGTATTTTGGTTTGGACCGTCGCCGTTGATCAAAGTTACATTCTCAATTATTATTGTAGGTTTGCCAAAAAGCACATGCACATTACCAACATTCGGCGGTATATTTTGATAACCCATGCCTCGGGGTGCTAGTAACACCAAATCGGGCAGTGCATCACTATTAACATCGCTCACAAATAATTTCCGGCCTAATCCATCATTAAATCGTCTACCGTATATGATCTTATCATAGTGTTTGGTTGAGTAAGTATTATCTGCGATGTTCAGATCAATGATGCTGCCTATGTTGGTGCGGTCACTACCATAAATAATGTAAACCTCACCGGCGTCGAACCGGTTATTATTATAGCTGTCCGCGGCGGTTGCGCCTATAATTATATCACCAAACCCGTCTTTATCCAGATCCGCAATTGCCAAGCCCTCGGCAGAATTGTCATTGGCCTCGGCACCGTAAATTACAGTTACATTTTCGAAGGATGTGTTGACAATGATGGAATCCTCGGTGGACCGTGGTCGGCCATAATATAAATAAACCTTACCTGAATTTAATCTATCACTACCGGTTGGGCCATCCCCGTCATTAACACCGATCAAGAGGTCCGGGTAGGTATCATTATCAATGTCCCCTGAGGTTAACGTCGAGCCAAAAGTTTCGGTATCATTCAACCCATAAAAAATCACATTCGCAGGCTGGACGTTTAGGTCCCATTCCATTTTATTTGTACCGGTTTGATTCAATTTCGATTTTGAATCGCCATAAATAATATAACATTCACCAGGTGAATAGAAATTATTATTATATCCGCTGCTCTCAGGTGCACCAATTATTATGTCATCCTTACCATCGTTATCAATATCGCTCAGGCATACACTCATTCCGGAACGGTCCAAAGTATCATTCCCATAAATTGTTAGGTAATTTGTGGAGGTATTGAGATCTTTTGAGCTGCCAAGATTCATCGTAGTGTCGCCATATATCACATAGGTCTCGCCTGCCAATGGCTTTGTATTATCTTTGGAATATGCCATATCGACACCGAGACAAAGGTCTTCATATATATCGTTATTAACATAACCGCTCGTAATTCGTTCGCCAATCGAATCATAAGGGTCGACACCATAAATAATATGATCAGCATGTGTAAAACTAGTTGTTGTGTTCAAATCAATAAACTCGGGAAAGTTGTATTTACCCCAGATAATATGGATCTCGCCACAAGATGCACGAATGTTATTTAGTCCGTCCGCACCGCGAACGCCAATAATTATGTCGTCAATATTATCTCCATTGAAATCGGCCGCTGCAACCGCACTACCTGCATAATCGTCTTTTTCACCGCCGTAAATCTTGATGTCATAATGGGCTGTAGTAAAGGTATCGTCAGTACCATTTAAATTGATGTAATCCTGATCTGATATAGTTTCAGCACCGAACACCACATAGACCTCACCGCCCATAGTCCGATTTAAGCCAATGCCAGCCACACTAGTTCCAATAATTAGATCGTCAATATTATCTCCATTAACATCGCCTTTGGCTATTGACCCATATTCCATATCACTTGAAGCATTGCCATAGATAATGAGATCCGAACTATCCCATAAATCGATTTTCATAGCTCGGTCACCACCGTCACGCGCATTCGAAAAAGTATCTAGACCATCTTTTGGCGAAATTTGTGACGGGTTATCGTTGCTATCCCCAGACATTAAAGTGTCGGAGTTGGTAGTTATACTATTTTTGATTTCTTTGCTGGTTGGAAATGTATCATGATTGGAACTTCCATTTACAAATACCACACTGAAACTTGCGAGCAGGATTATACAAAGGATTGAAATTATTCTAAAATATCTACCAGTATCAAATTTGCTTTGAGGTTTCAATTTATCACCATTTTTTAATTATTTTGGTTAGTTGAATTAACTTATTTCGTAAACTCCCGAGTAAAAATATCTCTATATTTTGGGGATGATTAATGGGAATGTTATATATTATATAATAAGGGTAGAATAAATAATTTTCGATACTCTGAATCCTTAAATATCAGTATTAATAAAAAAAATTAGTTATCAATAAAAAATTAGGTTTAGTTCATATTTAATGATGATCGAATACGCTCTTTTACTGTGCTTTGAATGCGTTTATCAAACACGCCGATATCAACCACATTTTCAATTAGATCGGACAGTTTATCATCAGGAAAATTATCTTTATCTTCATCCATTTTAGTAATTTGTTTTTCAACTACGAATTTGCCTATAGGTCCAATTACTTTTTTTAGCTCTTCCTGAATGATCTCGATTTTACGGGCTGTCATAACTTTATTCCACCAGATACAAGGTATTTAATTTTTAAAAATCTTTTTAATTTAGATCACTCCTTAAAATTTTTACCTTTTAATTCCTGACGAACTTGTGCTACATCTTTCTTAGCTCCAAAGTTCTTGAAAATTGTCAGTGCAGTCTCAAAATATTTTTTTGAGTTTGATAAATCGTTCTTTTCTTTATACATTATCGCGAGCTCGAAATAGGTTTTGGCTAAATAATAAGGTATATTCAAGGCTTTCAGCATTTTAATGGCTTTATTGAAATTCTTTTTAGCTTCGGACCAATCATGTTTGTTTCGATAAATAATGCCGTAGATCATATTGGCCATAGAAATAACATATTTTTCATCAAGTTTAGTGAATATCTTCATTGCCCGCTCACAATATTTCAACGCCTTTTCATTCTTATGGTCACGCGCATAGACCTCACCGGCATTCAATAGACCATACCCAAGCATCCGAAGGTTCTTGGTCGTCTCTGAATTACTTATACATTTTTCAAAATATTCAATTGCTTTATCAAGCTCCAATTGTTTTAAATATAGGTCACCCATATTATTATAAATTCTGGATTTATCAAAAACATTTCCCACATCATCAAGAATCTTCAAGCTCCGGTTATAATGCTGAATTGCTTTATTAACTTCACCTCGTTCACTATGAATATTTCCTAGATCTACATAAAGGTTTGATAATAACGAAGTATCCTTCGATTTCCTAGCTGGGTGAATACCTCTTTTAAAATATTCAGCAGCTTTTTTTAAATTACCTTTGCGCCAATATACACGACCGATGCCCCTGTAAACTTTTTCGATCTGTTTATCGCCATGTCGTTTGGAGATCCGTGCGGCTTTGTGATAATTTTTCAGGGCTTCGTTCCAATTGCTTCGATCCTCTTTGATTTTGCCGAGTTTACGATATATATCTATCTTTAACTCCGAACTTTTTATATACATTATTACCTCAAGGGCCTGATAATAAAATCCAAGAGCTCTATCCCACTCCCCTAAACCATAATCAGTATCGCCTAAATTAATAAGAATTTCTGCCATGCTGTATTTAATTTCGTTGGTTGGTTTCTGTTTCTCTAATAACGCCAGTTCTGATAGGTAGTACGCTACAGCCTCCTGATACAGCTTCAAATCCTCATTTGAGGTGATAGTTTTTCGGTTTTGTCGCCCTGACAAGCACTCACCAATCTTTGCTATATTCTTGATTATTTATATATTTTTGTGGCAATTTTTTGGGTAAAAAAGATTTGAGATTCTATTATTTATATTGCTGAGGTTTTCAGTTTGTAGTTTTCGGTTTGTAGTTCCCCACCCCCACCCTATTTGCTAACACATTACATAAAATCATTTTTACAACCAATGTTGGGGGGGAAGGGGGAACTACAAACTCTAAACTGAAAACTCCAAACTTATATGCAAATTAATTACAAACTGAAATCCTGAATCCCTACATTGACCTCCATTCTATTACAAAAAATAATACCTATTGCTACAGACATATATAAATATCATTTATCTGATATTGTTATTATATCAATAAGGATGACTGAATATGATATCCTTGGATAATTCGACAGATGTACTTAATATTTCAAGATTCATCGTTGGAATCCTCATTCTATGTTACGCATCATTTTCTGATATTAAAACCCGAAGAGTGAAAAATTCAGTTTGGATCGTATTGGGCGCTACTGGAGCTGCGATTTTATTTGTTGAGCTATTACAACGTGATATTAACCCAGATTTGAAACCAATTTATATTCTCACTATTATCCCAATAATCATACTTTTTATGTATTTCCTTACTTGTGAATGGGTTATTGACTTTGGATCTAATAAAATCAATTGGCCTTGGGTTATATTAATTGTAATAGGAATTTTGACTATTTTGTATCAATTCTATACATTTTGGGTAGATTTTTGGTTCAATCTTCTGTATCTAAAACTTTTCTCAGTTATTATCCTGATCTTTGTTTTTTATATTTTTTATCTGACTGGACTATTACATGGTGGTGCAGACACCAAAGCTATGATGGCGATCTCAATACTTGTCCCGTTCTATCCAAAATTTGATGTTTATCCTATAATGGAAACCTCATTTGGCATAACAACGGCAATTCTGGAATTGGTATTTCCATATGCGTTAATTATACTTTTCAATGCAGTGATCATCGCCATATTTATTCCGATCGGCTTTGCATTTTATAATATCTCAAAAGGCAACATTAAATTTCCACATTTATTTGTAGGATACAAAATGGCTTTACGGTCCGTCCCTAAAAAATACGTTTGGTTAATGGAGCGAATAGAAAATGGCAAACTCTATTCGGTGTTCCGCCCCAGCAAGGTGAATAATATAGATACCGTTCAAGAGCTAAAAACGCTTCACGAGCATGGAATAGAAGAAGTCTGGGTAACACCCCAGATCCCATTTATGATTACTTTAACAATAGGATTCGTGTTTGCGTTTATTATTGGTAATATAATGTTTTCGATTGTTAACCTTTTCATCTAGATTTTTTAAAAAATAGAGTTTGGGATGGTCATCGGATGGTTATACAATTTTTTATTGTTAAAAACTTAATTAATTTACATTCTTCTACCAATTTTGGAGGCATCAATTTACAAGTGGTAAGTTTGGGATGTAGTATGTGGACACTCACTTCGTTCGCTTGTGGTATGTGGGAAGATATTAGAAGCAAGAAGATGGAAGCTAGAGCCAATTAATCTCTATCTTCCATTTTCTATCTTCAATTGTCTTGGTATTTCCACACACCACAGCCCCATCTTGCCACTA
>CBDVCJ010000087.1:0-13359 GCA_965372445.1 uncultured Thermoplasmata archaeon
ATTTCTCTATTGTACGAGAAAATGATGTTATGGTCAAAGATGGAAGTTTAGATATGCTAGGTGATCTCTCTGTTATCGACGATGCTGAGTCCATATTCTCACCAAGCCTTCGAGTAGCAGGAACTGCTATATTATATCCGAACGATGATGGTACAGTGACTAATTGGGACACAGAAGGTCCTTCCAATCATTGGCAATGTGTTGAAAGTAGATATGATAGTTATTATATTGAAACCCCTGGTGGAACCTATCCCAACAACCCAATAGAAGATATGATTAGGCTCGGAGATGTCAACATTGGGAGTTCTAAAGTTTATGCAATAAAAGCACATATTTATGGTAAGCGCTCTTTGGATAGTGTTCCGGAAGAAAAGTTTTTGTTTGTTGCAACAAGCGAAACTTCACAACAAGCAGTTAGCCTATCAACTGATTATGATTGGAAAACCTTGACATGGTCAGGTTTGTCACTGGATCAAGATGCTGTAAATGATCTAGAAGTAATACTTAAAGGATTTGGTATGGGTGCTGGGTACTTGTTTGTTCATGCCGTTTATGTAGAAGTCTTCTTAGCATATGATAAGGAGCTTGATTTCGTATCTACTATTCAGTTAGATTCATTCGCAGCAAGCTTAACCTTACGTTTAGAGTATGATTATTCGGCTATAAGCACTCCGGATAGCTTCACATTTCAAATATATGATTTCGGTACCTCTCAATGGACTGAGCTTTCTTCTTCTAGCACTAGAACTGCTGCTGTATGGCACGACTTTAATTCTAATTATTTATCTCCCGATTATAAGGTATATTTCAGATTCCATATGGATTGTGGAGTAAACGAAGATTTTGACTTCTATCTTGATCAATTAAGGTTTTATGCTGAAGTGCACAAATTATCATTTACATCAACAATATATCCTGATTCTGTTCTGGGAAAATCTTTATATTATTCCTATCGGCTAAATACATCTCAAGCTGTTGATTTTAGTATTTGGGATTATGAATCCGAAGAGTGGGGACCAATTGACAATAACAATTATCAAACTTTTAATAATGGTAAATCTTCCCTTAGTAATACGAACTTTGATGACTCCAACGGAGTTGTTCTTAGATTCTGTGCTGTTAATACTGTAATTGCTGGTGGATTTGGGCTTGATATTGATAGATTGAATATTGATAAAGTATCTTTCTCTGAAGATGAAACCACCGGAATCGAACCTTATTGGATAGAAATAAATTATAAAACATCTACCGCTGTCAATTTTGATGTGGAATACAAGGATGATTATGGATATCATACACTCGGCACATTAAATTCACTACAAGAGGCCACCTTTACCGCAGCCTTTTCTCCTACCTTATTAGATTCCCGTTTAAGCTTAAGAATTACATCTTCCACGCCTTCAGCTAACCTATATATCGACAGGATTGTTCTCAGCTCGGAATCCACCGACAAACCCAGTAATTTAATTATTACTTCCGATACGAAATATGATCTGTATTATGCTGATCTTGAGTTTGATGATGTCCCATGCCTTGTAAACTCTCTAAGAACCAACATTCCTTTAGACTATTATAAAACAAATGATAGGTATTTTGTATTTAAAGTATCTGAAATTGATACAGATGTACCATTTATTATAAACAGATTAAAGATTGCAAACCCAAGTCATGCGCAAAATATAACAATCGTTCCACGGGATTATTATCACTGGGCGGGTGATGAGATTCATATCGAGATTGGTGAAGTAGGAGGCTTCGATCCTGTCATTGATGAAGATAGTACTTTACATGTCGATTATGCCTATATTTACGATAGTTGGCGAGATAATGAATATGTAGATACCCAACCTTATGTGTATAATTTCTCGGTTTCTGCTGCACAGCGTATTGAAGCAATATCCTTTTTTACCTCATTTTCCGAAATTCCGCAGATACAATCGTGGTTCTTTGGTGTTATAGATGACGAGGCGGAATTTAAACAGCTCACTAACAAGTTATATAAAGACGTAAACCTTCTCGAAATTCAATTTTATGATTTTGTGTCAAAAACTTGGAATTCCACTGATTATGTTGTGTATGACTTAGGCGATAGGGATGCAAGAACCTTTGGATATTTCATTGACCGTACCGTAATCGATTTTATTCGCTTTGATATGCTTCCTGAAAATGATCTGATTTACCAATTAAAATACAGGTTTAAGATTGATAAAAATTATTTTAATGAAGAATATTCAACTAAAACATTTTTTGATATTCAAGAGCTAACCGTGAAACTCTATTATAAGCCGGTGCAAAGTGTTGTATCGCTCAATCCGCAGTTGAAGTTTTCAGCCGATATTACGGACATAATCCATCCTGAGGGTAATGAGAAGATTACAACTCATATAAACGAGCTAGCAATCGATATCGATTGGAGATACGGTGTATCTGTTGAGGATTATTCGTTCGAAGGAGTTAATCTTGCTGAAGTGTTTCTTAATTATACCCTTTATTCACAGAACCCTACATTAACGGCAATTGATAAATTTGGAAATAAATATGAGATTAGTAAATCACGCGGTAAATTTTACCTAAAAAATACAAACTCCCAAGATATTTACGATTTCATACAATACAGGCATGGTAAATATTTTGTTAATTTTGAATTGGATTATGAGTGGAAGCTTAAAGGCATGATTAATTTCATGTATGATGCGATTTTTGATATTAATGCGTATGTAGAGCTTGTTAACTGTGATGTACGGGCAAAAGTAACAACCGTTCAAAAGGAACTAATTACCCCTATCCCCATGCCGGAGAATAGCTCAATATACATTGGAGATATTACTAACGATTCTATTAGCGATATCGGATTTATGGGAGGATTTTTAGAAAAGAAGGAAAATAATGATAGGTTGTTTGTAAAATATCAATTTAGTTATTTATATGATGCAAATAACGATGATGTATTTGATAGCTCAGATCCGCGAGTCTATTTTGCCGAATACGTGCAGGATGTTTCCTTTACTTCTGTCAATTTAGAGGGCATTCTCTTTTATGATGAGGATAATATGAATAAAACAATTGTTATTGGGGATGAGAAACTTCTTGAACTTACCACAAGCTCCAATGTTGATGAGGCTTATTTATATGTTGATACTCAACAGGTAGGACAATTTTCACCAGTACACGGTACTTCAAATAAATTTACCTATAATTGGACAGATATTGAAGAACTTTTTGCCGGAACTCATACTACAGGTGATGAGGTAAATATAACAATAAGGTTAGTCGATATAGATTCCGGAATTAATAGAAGTATTATATATACCTGTTTGCTTGATTTTGAAGCTCCGACTTGCGTTATCACGATCGGGGATGGACAGACTGACTATTCATTGAACAATTTTGCCGCTCCGTGGACTAACTTTAATCTCACAAGCACAGATAATTTTGAAGGATTACTTTCCCATGATATTCATTACTATGAAAATATCACCACAGAAGAGGTTCAAGTTAAAGTGTATGACATTAACGATATTTTAGTATACAGTTCGGGATTTATACCATTAAGTACTACGTTTACTGATCTATTTGATCTAGGAATTCCTGTTAGTAATTTTGAAGATCATAATATCTATTATTATATCGTAGAATTTAAAATAACAGATGCCGCAGGAAACAGCATTATAAATGCAAGTTATTTAGATGATTCGTACAGTTATGCGGGAGGATTACCCAAAATCCTAGTTTCAAATGAGGTTACAATTCAGTTTGAGAATAATATCATCAATGTGAATGACTTGTATAACGGTATTGGAAATATTGTTAACTTTACATTGGTAGGTGCAGACGGAAGTGAATTAAAAGATCAATCCATATCACTCAAGACCGGTAATTATTATTTGGATATTACCTTATGGAATGAAACAACCAAAACATACACTGTTGTCTTTGAGGATATTTATGATTTAATTTTATATTCAGATAATATATTTACCAATGAGTTATATGCCAATTATGAAGCAGATTGGGACCTTAATTGGTATGGTCAGGGAAGTGATTATTATGCGTTTGCTAAACATGCTTCCCAAGAAGATCCGTTAGTGTTAACATACTTCCTTCAAGAAGAAAAGTTTGCAATAATGGAGATTTCTGAGAAAGATTCCTTTAGAATATTTGATTATCTCAATTATATCGATGCGTATTGTTATGTATGGAATAATGAAACTGAAGCGTTTGATACCAGAATTACCTTTACTGAAAATAATTTCACTATTTTTGGCAACGGAACCGTCTCATGGAATGTAAATATAACATCTATGAATGCAAAGGACGATCAAATCATCTTTAAGTATTATAGTTCTGATTATGCGAATACCATTAAAGATTCTCAAAAGAACGGCATATTTTTTAAAGTTTTAATCCCGAATATTTACAGTACGCATTGTACGATTGATAGTCTTCAAATTCAATTTGTAGATTTTGATAATAATGTATTTACTTACAGCATGGGTTCACTTGACTTCGATGAATATTTCAAAGATGCTGCTCAATATAAAAGAATTATTCCAGGGCTCAGCGAACTTTTAGAAATTCCACTTTACATCGATTTTGCCAAATTAGCAGCAAGCAATTTTGAAACCAAGTTTGACATAACTCTGATTTATTCCGTAAATTTTGTTGTTATAGATGCTCCGGTGTGGCCAGGATCGATTGAAATGTATGATCCTAATACTCAGACCATTATCATTAATTTCCCATATCAGATCTTCGGAGTCTCGGAAATTAATTTCTATGACATTTTGGCTAATAATTCGAATCTAAATGTATATTTTGATGATTTTCAATATGATTTTATTGTAGCTGAAAATACTATCGAAGTAATACCTTTTAATAACACAATTACAGATTTAGAAGTGTATGATGATATTAATTTAGCAAAGCAACCAATTACATTAGAGACTAGCTGGTGGAAGTTTGAAAACGAAGAAACTGCTTATGATTCTGCTGGTGACAATGATGGTACTATTTATGGAGCATCTCTAGTGGATGGAAAAATAAGGAATGCTCTTAGTTTTGACGGCAGTGATGATCAATATGTAAGTATTTCTCATGATACAAGCCTTAACTTTCCTAATGTAATGTCCATTTCTTTATGGGTATATTTAGATACAGATGTTGGTACACAAGCTTTAATATCTAAAGGTACAGGCGCTGGAGGAGAGTCATATTGTATAGACGTTGTCAATGGAGGAACGTTGAGATTTTTCAGAAGGTATAACGGAGGGTCGAGTTATCGACTTATAAGCACACCTATATCTACTGGTTCGTGGCATCATGTAGTAGGACTATATGACGGTTCAAATGTTATTTTATACCTTGACGGAGTAAAGACAGTAGGACCCGCACATTCGGGAGATTTTGATACCAATACCCATTTAGTAAGTATCGGATCAAGACAATCTTCAAGCGGAAGTTATGATTTTACGGTGGATGGAAAGATTGACGATGTAAGAATCTATTCCAAAGATCTTTCAGACAATGAAGTTAATTGGATTTATAATAACGGAGAGGGTAGAGATGAGATTGAACATAAATCACGTCTTTTATCATTTACTGAAGTAAATGAGCTCTATTTTGGTGATACTCTTGATTTATACTTTGAATTCGACGAGGGGCCAAGTATATACCCCGCGACTTATGGATTTGAAGGTGACGAAGTTGGAAGTAATCCTGATGGATGGGAGGTTGATGAGACCACGGGTACAGTTCAAGTAATTGCTGAATTAGATAATCATAAAAATGTGGTGGAAATTCATGAGACCTCGCAATCTCAGATGGGAATCATTAACACATTTAATACCCCTCAGACCTCTGGAGTCGTTGAACTTTGGGTTAGGGTTAATAGAAACGATGATTACGGACAACAATTGACTATATATGATGATACCGGTGGAAATCATTTTGATAACGCCATACACCTTAACTTTTTTATTGATGGAACAATACGATATTATGATGGAGATTGGAACAATATCATTCAATCGTACAGCGCAGATACTTGGTATCATTTCAAGGTAGAATTCGATTGTTCTGGGGATTGGCATTTATGGATTAATGGAGAATCCAAAGATGGAGGTTCTGGATATCCTTTTAATGGCGCCCCTGCTCAAATGGAGAAAATATTATTTGAATCGAGTGATGCTGGAACGTATAAAGACTGGTATATGTATGTTGATGCTATAGGATATGATTGGGACCCAAATTATAACGTTGGGGATAACAGGCTTCCCGTAGTTAGTGAATATTCCAATAGTAAATTCCCCTTGTATGATATGACAACTCCTTTAATGGGGCTTGTCGATAATTCAACTAATACATTATTAGGTTTATCAACACTAGATTGGGATGCTTCGGTAAATAAATACCATTGTAAATTTACCTTAATGGAAGAACTTGGGGATTACAACTTAAAATTCATGTTTATCCCTACTGATGTGGATACACAGGTAAATTACACCAATTTACTTGACATTGAACTGATTCCACAATATGTATCGGAAATTTGCCTAAAAAATGATCGGGAAGTAACTTTCAATGAAGATTATTCATTTACCTTGGATACGATTTTTGAAACTGAATATGGTAGTGAATTAGAACTCACAGGTTATATATTAGATGACTCGACTTATACACGAGAACGAGAAATCATTCCTTACAAAGCAACTGATCCAATTGGAGAGCACACCTTAACTGAATATGAAATTGATCTTCACGGATTAGTTGGTGATTCTGAGTTTATTGATACAGATAGCTTCAGAGTTGAATTTATCGATAGGGATAACTATAACACCATTACTACGCTCATCGAAGTAATTGATGGCACAATCATATATCAAGATTACCGTGTCGAAGATGCCTGGATCAGCTACTATGCGTATCACATGGTGGATCATCCTAATAAATTCATGCTCGTTATCAATTGGACCTCAAATAACGACGATTTAATTCCGTTTGATACTGATCTCTTACTAACTTACAATGTAATGCAGGGTAAAAAAATTACTCCTGTCACGTTTGAGGATACAGAAGATACTTTAATTCAGGTAAATTTCTGGAAATATGATTATAATACATTTGAGTGGATTACCTCCGATTGGTTTGATACTGAGATACTTAATTTAAATCCTACCGTAGAGAATAGTTCATTATTTACTTCAGTTGCTCAAGATCAAGCAATATCAGTTGCCAGTTCCTCAATCGGTTCCGGTATTATAGAATTAGTGAATGTATGGAGACATTTAGGCGGGTCTAATTTTGAGATTTTAAATAGTTCCGAATATTCATATATTATTTTTAAGGAGAATGGAGTTGATGCCCT
This sequence comes from uncultured Thermoplasmata archaeon, assembly GCA_965372445.1. Classification (GTDB taxonomy): domain Archaea; phylum Thermoplasmatota; class Penumbrarchaeia; order JAEHCK01; family CBDVCJ01; genus CBDVCJ01. The sequence continues at coordinate 7,364 of CBDVCJ010000087.1, forward strand.
TAATGTTACATATGAAGGTACAGGATCAGTAAATATAAAAGTTGAATATGCCTACATCCCCGAATTAACGCTTACCCACTACGGGTTAAACAGTTCCTTAGATAGTTCTTTCATTAAAGTGATTGTAAATAATACATACTTTAAAGTCAACATGACTCATGGCATCGATTATAATATTACAGGCGCCAATAATAACAAAATAATTTTTTATACATTCTACAGTTCAATTATTCCAAAATATACTCTAAATGACGGTTATTTCATTAGTTATGAAGGGTATTTAACTGAAGAAGTAAACCTTGTAAAAAATATGATTTTAGAATTCTTAGACGATGATGGCCTATGGAAACCTATAGCAAAAATTCCATTAACTCCTACAGGAGATTTTGATACCACATTCTCTATGAAAGAAGGAGGGCTTCAGTTCCCATTGAGAGAAGAAAGGATTATGCGATTAGTATATCTACCTACTAATTTAACCAATTATAAAGACCAATATCTTGCTGTTGATTATTCTAATATTAATTGCGTGTATAATACTTCCGTCGAAGTTGAGGAGCTCTTTAGATTATATGTAGAAGGTAAAGAGAGCAAACTTACCTATATTCCAACCGAGTTTTCAAGAACATTTGATAGATGGGTGACCATTCCAGAACGAAAATATGTCACCACTACAAGTCCTGCTGAAACTTTGCACGTAGGTGAACCATATACTTACTTTGATTTTCACAGAACCATAACAGATAATTACGAGTTTAGCTTCCAACTAACTGACGAGGTTGGGGGATTCTTAAAAGACCAAGTTATTTGGATGGAGATTGGCTGGAAACCCAAGTCAGGCTTAAACTATAAAATGATTGACTGGGAGGATGAAAACGGAGAGTATATCGATTCAGAAGCACTTGGTACTGCTTGGTTCTCGGATGAGGGTGTAGAAGTTTGCTATGGTCCCGGAATTTTGGATTATGATTATTCTGTTTCTCGAATGTACACTCGACCGGAAACATGGGATTATTTCGACACAAAAAATAATAGTATAGAGCAATATTCCGCATACTTCTGGGATTATCAAATTACCGACCAGAACGGTATGGTTAGCTTTAATATCTCGTTTGATGAGGATTATATCGAAGATCATCACGTAATTTTTGATGAGTCCATGTTCAGCTCAGGCTCCATTACTTTTGATGAATTACAGGATCATAGATTATATGTGAGGGTTTTCCATGCTCCCGTGTATGATATTGGACATATGGCATATCAAGATTCCTCAGAGCTTTTCTGCTCTAAAGATAATAATGTATTTGATTTTGACAGAATTTCTGAATTTGACAACTTTTCCACGAAAGACACCACATTTTATAAAGGATATTATGGTGAGGGTTTAGTTACCATACATCCTGAAGATTTATTATTTGGCGTTCCAGATTTACTAGTATATCAATATGCCTCTCAATTAAATGATACATTCTCAATCACAGTAGAGATTGCGGAGGCAGACCCTATCCCTGATGTTGAGATGATGACTCTTTCGAAATTAGCAAATAGTTTTGAAGACAATAAACTTATCCCTGAATTTGGAGTGAACAATTCATATCTTACTGAAGCAATGCCGGTTGTTTGCGTGATTACTGATTATGAAGGCAACAGTCCTTTCGAAATTGGATATAAAGAATTTGTACAATACGTTCATAATGGAGTAGTAACGTTTAATATTTCTGATGATTATATGGATGATTTACTTCCGGGTGTCTATCGGGTGAGCTTTTATAATTCTCCACGATTATATACAAAAAACGTATATAGGTTCTGTACCCTCGAAGTCCGTCCAGAAAATTGGTTGAAATTCGGAGAACCGACAATGCGGCTAGATCTCCTCAACTGGTATGATAGAGGATGGGGCGGTGCTTATTTTGGCTCTGATTACACATTTTACGAGGATATATTTCCAAGATTAACGGGATATCTTGCCACAGGCCATAATGAACCATATGGATTAGAGGATTATGTTGAGTTCAATGTGTTTGCGAAAGCAAGAGATATTGGAGATTCTACAGATTGGTCCGAATTTGAATGGATTTCATTAGGAGGTGAAGAGATTTATATCAGTTCCTTAGTATATGATGGTCTGTATTATTTTGAATTCCCATTAGGTCAAGATGGGGATATGCTTATGGGTAAGGAGGTTCAACTGAACATAACTGCAAACGCTGATTATAACAAAACTGGAATGATTGAGAAAGGAAGGGAACAGAAACTTTATATTATGAATCTGACCTTGACAAATTCCAGCATTCGAGATGATGCAAAGGTTTTCAGAAAATATCTAGGATCTATAGGTGAGTCTATTTGGATTGGTGATACTACTTCCTATGGTATAGAGCGATACTTTGAATACACAGATGATATTGATACCTACGGAATCGATGCTGACGATGTACTGTTAAACCTAAGAGGGTATGAAGGTATTGAAATCGTAGAAGTGATAGGAATACAAAATTATAATGAAACAACACTTCAATTAGGCACGAATTATACTGTTAGTGATGATTATACCATAACACTTTGGACCACATTAGATAATTATTCGGATTTAGTTATTTCTTATGCAATTAAACTTAAATCAGAAGAAGTGATGCAATGGACTTTTTCCGAAGCTGAAGGATTTGATCACAATACAATTATTTTAAACACCGATTCAAGCCCCATTATCTTAAATCATGATAATTATTTAGGTACATTTTATTCAAAATTTAATGAATCCTATGAATTAATAAGTAAAGCAGCAACATTAAATGTTGGATTTGAGGAGATCACAGTAAATGATGTGGATATCTATAGTATAACTGATTTAAGCGGTCAAGAAATTACAAGTACATATGACTTAACTGATCTTGGGGATCAAATAGAAATTTGGATTGATACTACTGAGACAGATGTATATATTGAATACGGAATAAGTACCTACAAGCTTGACAGAGGATATCAACAAATTGGTATGAATATGAGTGATGCAGTTAGAAAACTTTCTAAACTCCACAATGATCACGAAATTTATAATTATTCTGATAGTCCTGAAACGCCTATAAACTTATTAACAATTCCAGATGAACCTCAAAACCCAATCGAAGCAGGAGAATCCAAGATTTTAATCCCTCTCATAGAAAATAATAAGACCACTATAACTTTCAATCAATTAGCTTTGCTCTATGATACCGTTCTTAATGGAAGCTTTTACCTAGATGATTGCGCGCTTGCTCCAGGAATCGATAAATTAAGTCCTGTACTTGCCACCTTTACGTTTACAACCGAAGATGGAGAATCATATTTCGATTATGTAACAATTGATCCATCTACAGGGGAGAATAAATTTGATTTTGAAATTTCATTGCAACCGATTTATGCAACAAAAGGTTATACCACAATCGATATTGAAATTGATTTCCTTAGTTATGGAAATAAGTCATATAACTTACAATACATTCTATTTGATACATTTGAATTAACGTGCGATGATAGAATCCTTCAAGTAGTCTCTAAACCAATGGAGACTAGGCAAGGGGCGCTAGATGTATCCCAGGTCATCAATACGGCACATTATTCGCAAATATTCACCGATAGATTAACTGATGCCTATGGCGTATATAATAATTCATGGATGACTATTTCTGTTGAGGGATTTGATGGGTATGGTGAATTAGTCGAGCTCTATAAAGAGGATGGTGAATTACAATTCGAATATGTTGAAGACAATGAGTACTACTTCAAATGTCTGCAGTCAAAAGATTACAGGCTTACAGATTCACTTGGATTCCATATAAATGCGTATGATCTCGAGCTTCCAGAATATTTGGAGGGTGAGATTAATCTCTATGCCGGACAAGGAACGTATGCATACGGGGAGGTATATGAATCTAATATGCAATTTGATATGAACTGGGACTCTACTGGATATAGTGATTATACTGTTAATGTAGATACCTTTGGCGAATATAATTATAATTCCGATAATTTCTTGCTAACCACTTTGCCAATTACCAGCCAAGAGGTCTTTATTGAAGGAGAGTTATACTTACACCATCAAATTGACTTGACTGATCCAAATAATATTATATATCCTTCAGAGGCTCAATTTGGTGTCGTAATTCCTAACTCGACTAGCAAGATTCCTTCTTTAACTGTGAAATATATTGACAGAATCTCTCGGACATGGGACTGGGTTGAATCATGGCAAGGATTTTCCTTAACGGAAGATGATTATAGCCTGTATAATGGAGGTAATGCAAAATCCTACAATCCATCATCTATTACACTAGACGAAGAAAATTATGATTTAGTCATTACTGACACAGGGGAAAATCAAATTCACTTCTACGAGACTGAAAGTACTATTATTAGCTTACTTGGAAGCAAAATTCAAATTGATTTCCACATAGATTATGAGTTTTCAGAATCTGATTATACCTTAAATGAGCTACCAAATACTTATAATGTTTCACTTCACTGGATATTCCCTGATGATTTATATATCGATTGGAACCAATTTGAGTACCATCCAGATTTAACTAGCACCACAACCTTTAGCACTTCGTTCTCTCATCTAAGCGAATATGCATCTGTTGATGATTATAAATCAACTTATACCGAAGAATTTCAATTTTATCCGAACGAATACAATTTTACCACCTTTGAGTTTACTGGGTTTGATGATGATTATTATGAAGTTACTCTTAATTTAACCAATGGCGGTGAATTCCAGAATAGATGGGATGATATAAAGCCTTTTGGTTTAACCTTTCAAACTGAGTCCGGAGAACGTTATTTAGACCATAAATACTTCCTTTCGTGGGATCATGATAATATTACATATCCAAACGAGCCAATATTCACCTTTAGATTAGCCAAGTATATGCTTGACTACTTAGGAATTATAAATGATACAGAAGTCTTAGTTACCTACTATTATATGAAAGAAAGTCTCAGCTATTATGCAAAATATGATAATATTTTAACCGGAAGTGACTTTATTATTAAAGATTCATTAGGAAATACCATTTTAAAAATTGGTAATCTTTCTTCAGTCAAGGGAAATAACATAACTTTCACAGAAAATATTAGAACCCTGTTAGAGATCGGAGAGAAATTTACTATAACCTACGATTACAAGACCATCGGCGGTTTACTGGAGACCAAGCACTTCTTTGTTGAAGTTCAGCCATATGAAATGACATTCTACAATAATTATTATCCTTTCAGCGGAAGTAGTATCATAGCGCCGATGTATTACAACCTTTCAGCCAATTATCAATATCAGCTAGCATTAAATTACAGATTACAGGAAAAAGACATCCTATCATTTACACTTGAATTAAAGGATACGGATATTACAGGCGATTACATTACCCTTGATTTAAGCTCCAATGCTCCATTAAAAGACGAGAATGATATCCCCGTTATTATTGGGTATTATTATAAAGATAATAAGGAGATGCAAATCTCTGATGAGCATATTGAGTTCAATAATAATGAAGTAAATATTACGGGTATTGATTCTGTATATGGACTTACAGATACTGATACTATTTATATATCAATTATTTCTCAATCGTACAACAAATATCAGCCATTCCATAATTTAGTATTAGACCTTTCTAATGATGATGTTAATCTCACCAATTGGGAAGTTGCACAAGATTCAGAGAATAACCTTATGGCTAACTTTGAATCAGAATCTTTTATTGTAGATGCTGTTCGATATGATACCACTACTGAGGGATACGTCAAGCAGATTTATGCAATCTTAAACGATACAAACTCTCTTACTTATTATCTTACCGAAGATTTAGATGCTGGTGGGTGGGAAGATTATGACAAACTAATTATGAAGCTTGGAATTTTGAATCCTGATGTGCTTGATTATCTTAATGTCTCATTTTATTATGATAGTGGCGGAGCCATCTTAATTGGAAGCACTAATGTAACTGTTGATATGATTG
>CBDVCJ010000088.1:0-13343 GCA_965372445.1 uncultured Thermoplasmata archaeon
TAAAACATAATGAACCTCAAGTCAAGCTCAACCTACGAGCTTCGCAACCGAAACCGAAGGACGTAACCGATAAAATTTGAATTTGGCAATAAATTCTAAAAAATAAGGGATAGTGGGCCTGTCGAGATTCGAACTCGAGACCTCCGCCGTGTGAAGGCGACGTCATAACCAACTAGACCACAGGCCCGAAAATGTCTTGAACTTTAAATTTGGATTTTTTAACTATTTATCTAATCATTGTATTTAAATTTTTCGTATGTAAAATTAATTAGGCATTATGGCAAAAGATTCGGGATTTGAGATTCCGGAGGGAAAGACGAAGGGCGATAGACGGAAGTTCTTTGCCGACAATCGGGAACACGGGAGCCTGAGTATTAGATACCTCAGACGGGAGCCCGGGAGCCCGAACGGGATTCCAAATTTCCAACCTCCAATTTGTAATTAAAAATTAGACATAGGTTCGAGTTCCCGCGCTCCCGTTGCTTTGAAAAAGCCAAAGGATTTTTCAAAGCAGAGGCAACTTGGCGAAGCAAGTTGCCGCATTGAACAGTACTGATCAACTGCTCCCGATATAAGTTATCATATGCCGCCTTTCGACTGTCGCCTATCCATAAGCAAACCCTAATCCTAAATCCTCAATCCTTAATCCTTTACCAAACTAAATTGGATACATTGAAACCTCATCAAGCCACAAAAATCGCTATAAATATAAATACTACCACTATATTATACATTTTTTAAAATCGGAGGATTTAGTATTAGTAACCAGCTAAAAAATAATCGGATGCTAATGGCATTGCGTGAGTTACAGAAATGGGAAGAGATACGTACAAAATTAAAAGGCCAGATCCATGAAAATATTATGGTCTCAGAAAAAAAAGACCGGCGCCTCGATATGAAAAAGGTCAATGGCCAGATAAATTATTATGATGCATTGACAAAAGATATGAAAAAGGATTGCCGACCCTCCACCCTTATCGAATTTTTACATACACTTTCAGCCCATTATTATTTATGAATTTTAACCCGATTTAGTAATTCATATAGTCGGGAGTAACGGGAGCATCGGGAGTACGGGAACTGGATTTCAAATCCAAATTGCCAAACAAAAATTTCCAATCTCCAATTCTAACTATAAAATTAGACATAAATTCGGGCTCCCGATATAAGGCTATAGATATCATAAATTCTCCATAAGTTTTAATATCGCTTCGGCGGGGTTGCCATTACATTCTTCCAATGCTTGCCGGGCTTCTTCTTCGGTTACATTGGTCTGTTCCATTACTAATTTTATGTCTTCCGGTGGTATCGTTGGCTCGGCAGGCTCGGCATCTTGCGGTAATTCACCTGTGAGTTCGCCTTCACCTGGTTCTAATATCTCGGGTTTACCAGTTATCTGGAAGGTTTTTTCGCCTTGACTGGTCATAATTGTTACGGATGGGGTATTAAAAACATAATCTTTGGAACGTGTTTTGATTAGTACCTCTTGCACATCGTCAAGTTCCTCGATATCGATTCCGAATTGCTTCATCATTTTTTTCATCCGACGTGGATCGAGCCCACCTCTGCCGAATCCAGGCATCATAATTTTACCCCCGAAAATATTGATATTCCAACTCAATGGAGTTTATAAGTGTATAAGTTCTGATCTTAGCGTAGCTGTAATTTCATATAATATTGGTTGTACCCTGTAATATTGCCGCGGTTCTCGACCTCGAAACCGAATCTTTTGAACAATTTAAGTTTGTGGTGGGTTTTATCGTCAGTATCATATAATTCATGATCTATCATTTTTACGCCCTGCTTCTTCATTAAAGTTAAAAATTTCGTAAGTAACCCTTCCGCATATTTTATCGTCGACCAATCTTGAATAACAAAAGTGTTCAGCCGAGAGGATGAGTTGGTTTTGGAATATTCAAGTCTGCCCAAAGGTCGCCCGTCTTTTTCATGGAACATACTAATGGTCTTCTTTTCGCCATTTGGAAGTGGGCTTTCGAATTTGATCATAAATCCGACACGCTCGGTCGAGAACATACCGCCCATTTTAATTTTGCCAATTTCGTATTCTGCCATTAAGAACTCACCTATCTGTGTCTATTTATTTGGGTTGGAATTCGGAAATAACGTTACTTATATAAAAATGTTCAGTAATCAAAATGCATAAAAGTATCCTAAAAAAGAGACCAGGGATGGATAATTGATTTCAAATCCCAGCTAAAATAGGCACAAAGGCACACGAGTAAAATATGCTATCAACCAAAATATTCTTATTTTACTCGAGGTCTCTCGTCCTTTAGACATCGAGACCTAAGGCACAAAGATTAGGTTCAATTTTAACATGGGAGGGGTGGGGACTTTGTGCCTTTGCAACTTTGTGCCTATGTGCCTATAATTGCTAGCATCTGGAATTGTGAATCTTTTTGGGGTTTTACCACTACCCAACATCCACCCCTCAAAAAATAAGAAAATAAAGGACAGCTATACTACCAACTCACCCTTCTCCAGGATAGTCTTTTTATCGTCTAGAAGAACGGTGGGTTTCAAAATTATGCCGTCAATATGTACACCGCATTTTACATTTCCACCAAACGTCGAATTATCGCCAAATGCAATATGAACGGTACCTAATTTTTTCTCGTCTTCTAGAACGTTACCGATGATCTTTGAGGCTGGGTTCATACCGACACCAAACTCCGCTACATTTCGAGCTTTTTTACCCACTTCATCCAACACATTTCGGACCTTCAAGGCACGAATTATTTCTACGGCATTGCCATCTTTGATTGTGACTCTTGCGGGGGTATCCAATTTTTCGAGGATCGCGCCATCGATCACGAGCGTGCCGTTGGCAGTCCCCTCTTTGGGTGCAATAAAGATCTCGCCGGCCGGTAAATTGGTGAATGTACCTTTTTTATGGCAAATTCCATTATCATCGGTAATCCACTTTCGACCTGCTATAGATAAGGTTAGATCCGTACCCAATTCCGTGGTTATATGAATCTTCTTGGAATTTTTAACAATCTTCGATAAACGTCGAATTGTTCTAGCAATTTCATTAAAATCCGCGGTCATACCGCCAGTGCTCATCATTTCAGTTGTAATGCCAGGCATAGAAGCGATCCGAGTTCCTGCTCGATTAGCTGATTTGCGCGCTTGGGTATGTGTCAACGAATAGGTCGTCGGTGCGAAAATGACATCTGCTCGTTTCATAACCTCCGCGATTATTCTTGGCGGCTCTTCTCCATGGCGTGTGCGCGGCAGCATCTGCACCGCCATTACCTCTGCACCAACCTCACGGTTCGCAGCAAAAAGCGCTTCGGCAATATTTCTACGCTCGGGGTCAGTGACTATCAGCACTTTTTCACGTTTCTTGACTCCCATACACGTTCTAACTGCAGTTTTAGCGCCTTCGATTAATGTCATTTATTCCTCTCCTCGATTCCAGACAATTCCCTCGAGTGGAAAAAAATTCAATCCTGCTTATTATATACGATATGCCTAAGTTGGTATATTTCTTTTTCTATTTCTTGAAAAAATCAGTTCTTGCTTTATGACCGCGCCGGATTATTACGTATTTTTCGTACTTTATTAGCTTGGTGCGTTCCAGAAATGTTAGATATTGCGCCAGACGCTCGTATAACGGCTCGACCTCATCGCCATATTGTTCGCGCAGGACTTCGCCTATCTCTTCGACATTAACATCACCATTACATAATCGCCAGACTGCAGACCCGTATTTCTCGAGATTGATATTATAAGTAGGACGAATTTTGAATATATTGCCAAGCTTACGACCAAAGTTACTATTGAATCTAGGCATATGAATCGTTATCAGGTCTGGGTCCTCGCGGTTTGGCCTCCATTTGTGAAGCCGGACTGGTTTCATTTTAAGAAGGTTGAAGATGGAGGTTTCAGCCGGAGTTTTGCGATTGGTGCTTGAGGGTGATTGTGTTTTGGTGGTTGAGGATTTAGTTTTTGGCTTTTTTAATGACATCATATATCAACCCAAAATTGAACTTTGTCATACTTATTATTTAGGTTAAAACTTTAAAAAAGAATCAAGAATATCTTTTCGGATAGACCTGCCTACATTGCGTATTTGAGAAAATGACATATCACGAACTATATTTCGTAATAAAAGATAGACCAATATAAACCCGATATATAGAAATACCAGCAGTCCAGGCCATTCAACCGGGATCCCCATAATTGTAAGGTCGATATTTGAAATTACAAACCCGGCAATGATCACACCCATTATGGCCTCGCCGGCAATAAGTCCCGAGGCTAAAAGAATACCTTTATTACCAGCCTCTTCAAGTTGTTTTGTTATTGATGTCCGCTTTTCTTCATTACTGGCGAATTCATTTGAAGATGACCCATCACCATACAATTCGATCTTACGGGTTATGAACTTATCGGACCATTCTTTCATTAATCCGCCAAGCATAATCGGAGCGGTCAGGGTGAAGGGTAGATAGATCCCGATTGCCACCGCCATCACGGGTAGTTTCAATAAGATCAAGATTATTCCGATAACAACGCCCACCCCAAACATCCCCCAGTTCATTTTGCCTAGAAATATTCCCTGGGTAATAGATGCCATAACTGTGGCTTGGGGGGCGGCTAAGGGATTGTCTGATACTATAGGGCCATTCATTATTCCATAGGCTTGAATAATTATTGCAACAATAATAGGTATGAGCAGCGCTGCGATCAGCACTCCTATGAACCGAGCAATTTGGATATTATATGGCGTTGCACCGATCAGTTGGCCGGTCTTGAGCTCCTGCATGGAATCGCCGGCAATTGCAGCCGAGCAACATACAACCGCCCCGACAATGATCGTGGCGGTCATCCCCATATTTTTCTCGGCACCGATCACCACGAGTAAGATCGCAGTGAATAATAAGGTAGTTACGGTCACACCCGAAATGGGATTATTTGAGCTTCCGATAATACCTGCCAGGTAGCCTGCAACCGCAGTAAAGAAAAAGGCAAAGATCAGGAGAACCGGGACTGAAACTGCAGTTACTATTCCAGATCCTGTAATCCACCAATACATAGCAAACAGTGCTATAGCTATAACGCCAAAGTACCAGAGCTTTAGGGGAATGTCATATTCGGTTCGTATTACTTTCCGCTCAGTGCCACCATCGTCTTTTCCAGCACGGCCCATGCTTTTTCTTATTCCCTCGAATATGGGTTTGCGAAGTTTGATAAGTGTATAGATCCCACCGGTTGTAATGGCACCGATGCCGATATACATAATATCGCTGGCCCATATTTCATAAATTCCTTCTACCCCCGGACTCGGGAAGCCATTGATTGCACCTACTAACGGAATTAGAATGATCCACCCGAGAACTCCTCCCAAGAACACTAGTTTTGCAATATTTAAACCAAGAATATACCCGACACCCAGAAGTGCAGGTGAAAGATTTAGACCGCCGTAGAGTCTAAGGCCACCCCCCACAGTACCTTCAAGTTTCTCCTTCCAGATATTCAACCCAAAGCCGGTACTGGCAAGTTTGAAGACCGCACCAAGCCCTAAGGCACCCACAATATAATTCATCCCTTTCCCGCCTTTTTCGGTGGTGATTAGTACCTCAGCGCTCGCAACGCCTTCCGGATAGGGTAGGTTCAGGTCTATGATCATAACTTTTCTCAATGGAATGGTGAGCAATATCCCAAGAACCCCTCCGATGAACGCGCCGACTATCATTTCCGGGATATGGTCCATTAGATTCGCCCAGCCTGCCTCACCGTTAGTAAACTGATATAATACGATCAACGCCGGAAAGGTAAAGATCACACCTGCGGCAAGTGCCTCGCCGGTCACCGCCATCGCTTTGGTTAGGTTGGTCTCGAGGATGCTGCCTCTTAACGGTCGCATGATGGCGACTGCAATTACCAATGCCGGGATCGTGGCGGAGACCGTCATACCGGCATACAGCCCAAGATAGGCGTTGGCAGCCGCCATAACGATAGTTATTACCGCGCCAATGATAATTACCTTAAAAGTAAGCTCTGGTAACACTTTATCGGGTGATACATATGGAACAAAATCGCCGTCCGTCATTAACTATCATCTTCTCGAATGTTGAATATTGAAATTATGGTTTCTTGAAATTGGCGGGTGAAAACTTCACTTTGCCCAATATTTATATTCCACAACTAAATCCCACGAATTGCCGCCGTCAGGCACAATTTCTCCTTCTATTAATCCAAAGGGCCCTGATCCTACTTGTTCTCCGCAAACACCACACAAAACAACGATCTCCCAATCTTTGGGGATAAAACTTGTTGGCTCGCCAGGATTGGAGATCTTAACAGAAACCATACCTTTCTTACCATGCTCGTTTTCTTCAAACTCAGAAATATTTGACTCTTCCCACCATGGCGAGATGACTTCAAGTGCGAATTGGTCTGGCTCGTTAGTATATGTGATTACACCAGCTTCGCCAGGACTTTCATCATTCTCATCTTTCCATGTTAGTTCGAAAGTAATCTCGAAAATCGTGGTGTATTCTTCACCAATTTCGACTTCTACCACTGTTCGACTATTCTCTGAGGAATGGCCGGAAATTTCAATTGGAGGATTGGAGACAACCGGCCACCCCCTAATGTCGCCATTCCCGTCGATATCTATACCTTTGGGCATGCCCTCGGCGAACGCGCCAACTACCGCAATAACAACGACTATTAACCCAACGAAGATCACCATTACATCTTTACCATACATCACTACACCTAATGTTCCGGATATAGATTTATTTTTTTATAATTTACAGGGTATAGTTGTGATAAGATTATAATTTTTCTCATTATTAATTTCAGTAAAAGTCAGCCCGTTTTCAGTTTGAAGTTTGTGGTTTGTAGCGGCCACATATGAAAAATAATTAAAGTCTATAGAAACTACAAACTGCAAACTACAAACTACAAACTGCAAACTACATACTACAAACTATAAACCTTCTAATATCATTATTTTCTAGATTTACGCTCATAGCTCAGCATATCGATCAATTCGTTAATGATCTCAAGTAGCGCCCCGGGCGGTTTCAAGCTCTTGGCCTTTTTGAGACATCGAATGGCTTTATTATATCTGCCAAGTACGCCTAGTGCCCTACCCTTATTTGCCCAACTTTCGATGTTTTTAGGGGATAGTTCGAGCGCTTTATCATAATTGTTAATGGCTTGCTCGTATTTGCCAAGATTACCAAGTGAATCTGCCTTGCCTTTCCAAGCTTCAGCAAAATTGGGGTCTAAGTCCAAGGCAATATCATAACATTTAATTGCGTCCCTGGGTTTTTCCATATTGTTTAATAAGTCACCTTTGGCATTCCATCCAATAATGTAGTTATTATTGATCTTTAATCCATTATCATAACATCGGAGCGCTTTTTTGAATTTACCTATTAGTGCAAGTGCATTACCTTTATTGATCCACGCAACGTCATAATTGGGATCCAATTTTAAAGCCGCGTTATAGCATAGTAACGCTTCATCATGTTTTTCTAACGCGTCAAGAGTTACTCCTTTATTGTTGTAAGTAAGTTCGATCGCTAGGTTATTATCAATGATCCGGTCATAGCACTCAATGGCTTTCTTAAATTTACCTAAAATATGAAGTGTTTCACCTTTATCATTTAGCCACTCAATATTTTCCGGTGCTAACTCTAAGGCTTTATCATAACATTTCAAAGATTCACGGTATTTACCCATTGCCTTCAAGGTATTACCTTTATCGTACCATGCAAGCTCAAAATTAGGGTTGAGTTTAAGCGATCTATCGTAGCATTTGAGCGCTTCAGGTTGGTTGCCAAGAAATTCTAAGGCCACACCCTTATTATTCCACGCCAAAAAATCATCCGGGCTCTTAGAGATCGCTTTGTTGAAATATTTCAAGGCCTGCTCAAGTTTGCCTTCAATAAATAATTTATTACCTTTATCATTCCAGATATTAGAATTTGGATTTTGACGTGGTTTGACATTCTTTTTCATAAGATCACATTTTGAAATCTAATGACTTTTAACTTTATTAGGGGGAAGAAACATTATATATAGCTTTGATAAAAACCTTCCTTTTTTAATAGTTTGTCCAGTTGAGTATTCAGATCAAACTCCAGTTTCTCGTGCTCATCCGATACGATATTGTTGATCTTTTCGGTGGAATCCGTCGAATATTTACCTAACCCAATAGCAATAATAAAACTTTCGCGTTGTGGATAGATCTCATGGATCGGATGTGTTACACCAGTGCTCAGAATACCATCGATCTCATCGTCGATCTTGCGCGCGATCTTCGTACCCACACCTATTTGCGTATATGGATTCTTCCATTCGGACTTCACATGCCATAGATCTTGATCGCTTTGGGCGACATAAGTATCATAATGACCGTTTTGGTCTCGACCACGCAGAATACGCCAAGCTTTTGGCTCTTGATCGTATCTCTGCTTGATCTCCAGCATGATCTCTTCGACTGTTTTTATCTTCAAGAATTAACCTCTGGTAAGTAATCTAAGTTATTGAATAAAATTGCAGTTCTTGTCTAAATAAGTTTCGATGTGCGTTTATATTCTGGTTGTTGTCGGTTTTTAATATATTTGGTAATTGGTGATTTTCAGCTATGTAAAAGGTAATATTATATAAAATCGATACCGATTGACTGAATGAATAAAATATTATGTATACTTATATTGTCGGGCTTGATCTTTTCTAGTTTGGCATTTAGTGGATGTTTGGATGATATTGATGAAGAACCCGATATTACTGATGAAAATGGCCCTGACGATTTCGACCATTCCCGCTATACCAAAGTGGGTATCACCGCAGATATTGTGTATAGACCTAATAATGATACGTTTATCATTGCATTTATTGAGGCCATCTCAAACGATCCCAAGTTTTATAACAGTACCAATCTAAGCAATGGAGATTATCTGTTTTATTTTGAGTTCGATCATCTCGACCCGGATTTCAACGTAACATATAATATTACTCATTGCAAGTTATTAGTCCCAAAAGACTCAGATAAGATCACATTTGAAGTTGAATATTATGAACTAATACCTAAAAAAACCGATAAACCTCAATGGTATGATAAACCTGAAAAACATATGAAAAATAATGCGCTGTTCATAGTGATCTTCATTAGAGCCGAATTACAGATCGAGCCTTTTTCTGAAATACTCTATGGTAATTATTATATAGAATGAGCCCCGGAGATTTGGGTTATTCTAAATAATTTTAGAATTATTAGCTTACAATTAATAAAAAAATTGCTTCGTAAAAAGTTTGAATTTAAGCGCAATTTTTAAAGAATTGTGGCTGAGACATTGATTCCAGATTCGAGATTCCCGACCGCTTTTGGATCGGTGATAGGGGGGAGGGGGGAACTAAAATCTCTAATCTCTAATCCACTCTGGCAATCCCACCCCTCCACCAAACATCCTCCACATCACAAAAGCCGAAGGGATTTGGGAGGTTCATGCGGAGAACGAAGTTCGACGCATGCATCCTCATGAGAATACATTGAAATTCCTATACTGAAATGAAAAAAATTATTGCTCCTCGGTTTTGTCTTTTTTGATCCTTCTATATAAAATATATAATATAATGAATACCAAAATAATTCCGATAGCTCCAACGACAACCAATTCCGTTCCCGGGCCGGTTGGATTTTCGTCGATCGTTAAAATTATATCTTGGTCTATTGTAATATTGCCATCACTGACCGATATCGTTATCCTGTGTTTACCCACATCATTTTGGTCCGGTTTAAAAGCGATCTCGCCTGTGTTTGGATCGATCTCGAACAGCTTCGAATCGTCGGAGAAAACCAAGGTATCTCCGAGGTCAATGTCGGTAGCAGTCACTTTGTAATTGAACTGCTTGTCAGCTGTGGCCTGCCAATCCATAGTATTAAACTTAAATTCGGGCGCATCATTTACATTCGTTACATTGAGCAAGATCGTGCCGGTCGTGTTGGTTTCACCGTCGCTGACCGTGATCGTTATATTATGTGAGCCGACATCATCGTTCGAAGGTACAAATGAGATCAAGCCCATAGTATTATCAATTTCAAATAATTCAGTGTTATCTTGAAAAAATAACGTTTCTGAATCAATATCTGATGCTTCGAATTGGTACTTGAAGGGTTCATCCTCCTTAGCTTCTAAAATAACAAGCGCTTCCAATTCCGGTTGGTCGTTTACGGGTGAGACATATATAATTATACTATCGATAACCTCTGACGCACCGTCATAAACCTGCACGGTCACAGTCGATTTACCGTGCCAATTCGATTCAGGTATAATATCAAAATAATTATTTGGGTTGATACTCACATTACAATTTGGGTCAGTATTTTCCAAAATTGTAAATTCAAGCTCGGTTGTATCGGGGTCCCATGCGTATATACTTAAATTCAATGCATTATAAATTATTGTATCTTCTTCAATGGAAATATCGGGTAGGTTAGAGAATTTTGGCGGGATGTTTTCGGTGATGACCCCAAATCCGAGATTATTATCCTCGTCGGTCTCTAGGATCAGGTCGTCATGATCGACCACTACATAGACCGCATGCGCGCCCGTCGGCATCACCCAGTTCAGTGTAACATTAACAGCCTCACCGGGCCCGGCGTCTATTGTTTTGTTATTACCGATCTGATTGCCGGAGGTTACATTTGAAACGGGATAGCCATCAAAGAATTTTACAATTACAGCTTTAGCTTCCTGTTGACCGCGGTTCTGGATCTCGGCAGAGAAAACAATATCTTCTCCTGCGGCGGGGTTGAGCTTGCTAAAAGTTAGGCTCGAATCATTAATGGCCAGGTCAATGTAATTTCTGATCCTTATTGTGCTTTCGTATGGTAAAAAGTTCTGGGCCGTGATCGTAATATTGAATGTACCAGGCTCGACCAGGTTTAAATCCAGTATCGCTTTGCCGTTTTTATCGGTCACAACGGTTTCATATATTCCGTTACCGTATAAACATATGAGCGCATTTGCGAGCGGTTTGCCCGTGCCTTTAGCCTTGACCTCGAACTCCAGCTCAGTGGCTCTTGTAATTACCTCAATATCTTTCGGGTGGCTCGCAGATATTTCGCCGATCTCATCTGAGAATATTGATAGCTCGGGGTCGCCTAAAAGATTGTAGGCCAGTAGGTTCGTTCTGTACATTTTAAAATAAACTGAACTAGTATGTGGGTTATCCGGCGAATTTATTCGCTGTAAGTAAGCCTCTTTTAAGTTATAGAGGTTCTCACCCGGTTTCGGGTAGCCGTTAAAGAAATTCTTCCAGAAATGGTCGGCAAGCCACCAATTGCCCCAGCTGGTGTCGTTGTCGTTGTATTCACCGCGATATGTAAATGCCGTTGCGGCAATGACACCGATCGCACCACCGGTTGGTGAGATTAATAATTGCTCAAAATTCGTATCGTCTTTCTCGGTAAAATCGCCGGAGCTACAGGATGATGAATAAATAAAAGGCAATTTATTGCCGTTTTGCGCATAGAAAGCATCATCATAATTAAAATAACCAGTGTATGAATTTGAGATACCATTCCCCGTGTAATGAGTGACACCGTCCCCATTCGTCCAGCCATGCGAAATAAAGCTTACAATTGCTGCGCCTTCATTGAATTTCGTGGTTGTGCTTGTATAATTCAAAGTATCATTGAGCCTGTCATAATTTCCGCCATAGGTTTCGGTATAATCCGTCAATTCTATTGCTTCAAAATCCAGTGGCAGATATTTCAGTATTTTTTGGGTTGCTTCATAGGCATTATCTTTATACCAGTTATAGCCTTCATCGTCGGCAACGGTCTCCGGGTCGTCGATTATATTGGGTGTGTCCATGAGCGCGCTGCAAAACAGGCCAGTGCTCGACCAAGCTCCAATAGGGGGTGAGAGTTCATAATCCAAGATTTTGTTCACAGAGATATTTACTTCGGTAAGATTATTCACCGGCAGCCTCCCCACGTAAACATTGGCAGTCCAATCTTCCTCGCCGGGCTCGCCAAATATCTTATCGTTATCGGTATCCCAATTCGACCCTAGACCGGAATAATAATAATCAGATGCAACGAAATTATCCATGTCCGTAGTGTCAGCATTTTCAGAAATATTTGTGAGTATATAACGGGTAGGTATGATCTCAGAATCACCTACCAATAATAACCAGGTCAATTGCGGGCTCTTCCAGTTTAGGTCGACCAAAAAATTATGGATCTTTTCGGCTTTATCACGACCGTCGTAATTAGCTGTGATCCAGCTGAGGTTGTAGATCTCCGAAGGTGCACCTTTTTGGGTCTTCCAAGCAGCTAATGGTTCGAGCGTATCCGTAAATTTGCCGGGGGTGATGATCGCGTAAGTTACAGCGTTCAATCTTGGGCGGGACTCCCCACGGGTTTGATACGGCTCGATAGACAACGAGTCGTCTAAACCTGCTTCTGAATATACCTCGGCCTTTGCAGAACCGGATAATAAATTTAATGCGTTGGGTGGTACAGAATCAGTGCCAGCAAGCATAATTGTAAGATTAGAAAATATTAATGTCGTTATAATTAGAAAAGAAGTTAGTGCCATCAATCTCTTTTGGTATGTTGCGTGTAAACTCATAAGTCTCAAATATCATTATATTGGATGCTATATAATTGGTTTTTGGGTCATATGTCGAAATATGGTTCATAAAGGCACATAGGCACACGAGTAAAATATGATTCGATACAATAACTTTTATTTTACTCGAGGTGTTTTGCCCTTCGGGCTTCAACACCTAAGGCACAGAGGCACAAAGTTATTATATTTCTATGACGCCTATGGTGTTTCGTCCTTCGGACTTCAACACCAGTGGCATGAGGTAATTTATTTATTAATTGAGAAATTTATATTCCTAATCATGGAAGATGTCATTCTCTCAATTTCTTTCATATTTTCCTCCAATTCCCTATATTCTTCAGAACCAATATATTTCAATTCTTTCGAGATGAGAATTAAAGTTTGAAGTTCAAATAGAGATCCTATTGCTATCTTCAAAAATCTAAGGTAATCTTTACTTGAATTCCTTCCATAACCTTCGGCAATATTTGATGGGATTGATATCGCAGCTTTTTTTATCTGAAAATTCAGAATATAAATTTCGGTTTCTGGAAATTTCTTAATAACTTTATAAATTTTAATTGTTAGTTTAATGGCTTTCTGCCAAATTTTCAAATCTTTATATGTTTTTATCAATTCTATTCCTCCAAAACTAAGTAACTTTGTACCTCTGTGCCTCTGTGCCTCTGTGCCTTTGTGCCTTTGTGCCTTTTTAAGCACTTCATTCAAAAA
>CBDVCJ010000089.1:0-13055 GCA_965372445.1 uncultured Thermoplasmata archaeon
AGCATTAAGACAATATTATCCCACGAACCATTTCATAGACAAACATGTCCCACGCCAAATGACAATAATTTGACAATCCTACGCAATTTGGCAAACAGTTAGCAATCCCACACCTATAGACGAAATTTTAACTATCCCACTTAGAAATAATATTGCCACAAACTCACAACTCATCGGACTCAGGACTACCATTATTCCCATTCTTCTTCATCTTCATCGCTCGCGGTCTTTTCAGGTTCGTCCTTGGTTGATTCGGCTTCATCTTCGGTTAACTCGGCCTCCTCGTCGGGCAGCTCAGCTTCCTCTTCGGGTAATTCCGCCTCGTCAACTTCTTCTGAGGGTAGCTCTTCTTCTTCCAGTTCTTCCTCTTCGAAAGCTTTCTCATCGAGCTCTTCCTCGAGCGCCTCGTCCTCTTCTTCAAATGGCTCTTCTTCAGTTTCAAAATCCTCGAGCTCCTCTTGTTCCTGCTCGTCTATTTCTTCATCGAGCTCCTCATCCTCTTCGTCAAGGTCTTCCTCGTCTTCTTCATCAAATTCTTCCTCGAGCTCCTCTTCTTCCTCTTCTTCGGCTTCCTCTTCAATAAGCTCTTCTTCGGCTCGTTTCTTCGGCATTAATGCCATGATCAAGAACACGATAATGAGAACGATCAGAATGATCATCACTAAATACGCCCAAATTGGCTCTTCTTCTTTAGATTCGGATTTCTTCATTTCTGGCATATCGTAGCCGGGTATGATCGTGCCATCATCATCAACTTCAAAATTGAACGTCTCGGGTTGATAACCATATTTGGATACTTTTACAGTATAGTTACCAGGTTCTAAACCCTCATCGGAGGTGAATGTTATATATCCTTCAGCATCGGTTTTGCCACCATAGACAATATCACCATTTTCATCTGTTATGGTAACTTCGGCATAATCCATAGGTTTACCATCTTTATCTGTAATTGGACCGATCTTAAATGATGAAGGCGGTTTTACGGTTGAGAATGTCCAGGTATGGTTGAGCATCCCAATTTCATCTAACTGCGTTGTGGCGGTATAAAGGATCTGGACTGTGTAGGTCTCGCCGGCATCAAAGCCATCGTGGGTCCATGTAAATTTTGTACCGTTGGCATTCCAAGCGAAGGTGCCGCCTGCTACTAGCGGTGAGATCGAAAATGCAGATTCAACACTTGAGGTATTCATCGGCTCGTTGAAGGTAACTGTTACAGGATCAGACAAGGCAACTTCTGCACCTTTGGGGGCGTACTCTAGCGCTGACCAATATTTAAGGGTCTCTAAGGTCTCAAAGGTCCAGGTTACATCCCAGCTCAAGATCTTAACTCCGGTCTCATTTTCAAGGCTGTCGGTTATGGCCAGTTTATAGGTAGTTTCAGTATCTAATTCTTCCAAAGGATCGAAGGTTAAGGTTGTGGTTGCATCATCATAAGTAGAATTACCGTTCACTACAGTACCCGCAGCGGTCTTTAAAGTCAAGGTTAGGGTTGAAAGCTCAATTGGCTCACCAAATACAACTAAGATCAAAGTGTCGGTGTCCACATTTTTTAAGGTTACCAAATGATTTACAACAGTATTATCATCATTGATCTCAACCTTAACAGTAATTTTGATATCACGTTTTAGTGAAATGTTAAAGTTTCTATATACGACGCCTTCGGCAAAATCATTCTCCTTAAGGCTGCCGGTTTTGTAATAAGGCGCAGAAGCAACGACCGATACATTCAGTGCAGGCACTTGAACATTTAATGTGTAGCTTCCGTCACTTCCAGTTTGGGTGGTTGTCGACCCAACCTTAACATTCGCCCCTGAGATCGGGTCGCCGGACTCGTCATCGACCACAAACCCCGAGACCGGTGCAGTTATAATTTCGGTCGTAAAAGTACTCTTCCAGTTACGGTGTACAGCCTTTGCACCAACTGGGGTCTTCACGCCGGTGGTTAATTTTATCAAATAGTTTTCGCCGTATGCCAAGCCACCAGCAGGTTTGAATTCAAAGGATTTATTATTAGAGGCCCAAACAAGCTGGGCGCTATCACTGGCATCTCCCATCAAATTACTATCTTTATCGGTAACTATGAATGTTGTTGAATTTACGGTGGTTCTATTTATGTCTGTCTCAAATGTAACCTTTATCTTGGTATTTATCGGCACATCTACGGCTTGATGGGCCGGTATTACCTCAATAGCCCAATCTTCAACGAGCGTTAGATCGACCGAAACGTTTTGGCCTGCAATAACTTGAACATTATCATCCCAATCAGGTTGAAAGTTGTTTTTCGTAGCGCTGACATTGACCTTCCCGGCAACTACACTGTTAATTACAAAATTGCCCGCTACATCCGGATTGACCGAAAGTGGCGTGCCTTCAACTGAGATCTGGACTGTGGTATAATTAAGTGACGGGTTTTTCATACCGCCTTCAATAATAGTAACTGTACCCGTAATGTTACCCATTGGTAATAGCCCGCCAAGTTCAAAATCGATCCCCGTGGTTTCTTTACCATTAATTACCGCCACATTATTATTCCATTTCTCGGGGTAGCCATATTTATAGGCGCTGACATTGTAAATTGTTCCCGGTGTGGTATCTGCAGGTATATTAGTAACCTTATAATTCCCATTTGCATCGGTCTCATCGAATTCGATCAACATTCCATCCTCTAAAACGCCGACCATAACATCCTTTAATCCTACACTATTGGATGTGACCATACCAGTGACATTACCCCAATCTGGTCCGCCAGCAAAAACAATTTTACGCTCTACAGAATGTTCGATCACAGTTTTGGTTGTAAATTTCACGGATACCGTGTAGGTGAAATTACCATTGTAGACATCAGGCCAGGTCGCAAAGGTATGAGACGACGAGGAGCCTGCTCCAAGTACTGAAGATCTATTAATTTGGTCATTAAATATTTCCATCCCTGAATTATCATCGACAATGGATAAGGTCAAATTGTAGCCATTTGCAGGTTGGGTGCCGGTATTTGTCACGACCGCCTTGACGGTACGATAGGTTGAATTGTGGGGATATCTACCATCCGTTTCAGGCTGGGTGATCGCTACTTCCAAACTTGTGGTATTTTCAATATGAATCATAATAAAGGTCATATTATTGATACTAGTACCATTGACCTCTTTAGCATTTTCCAAAGTTACATTCAGCCAATAATCTCCTTCCTTTATACCGTTACTGGCATTCCAGGCACTGAAATTCACCTGGGCCGAATTACCGGGGGTGATGATGTTGTTACCGACTATTTTCGGGATCGTTAAGATCTCTTGGAACATTAAAGCATTAGATATTTTTTCACGGATCTCTAGTTTGGCTTTATAGTCTACTAATATTTTCTTATTGCCACTGTTTTTTACCATGACTTTTGCTTCGATCGATTCATTTGCGTAAGTAGTACCATTTTTATAATTCAAGATTTTCACAACATTACCGTCGGTTACATTTTGTATTAAAAGCGGCATTGAAAGGTTGGTAAATATTCCGGATACATTGGTTTGCATTTTGATCGTCCACAAACCGTCTGCGTCAGGCTTCCACGATTTCAAGATCACTGATAGTTCCGTGCCAGCATTTAACCCATTCCCGGTTTTATTATCTGTCCATTTCTGTGCACCTGTTGTATTATAGATCGTAGCCTCAACATTAAAATCAGTATTGAAATTCACATTACCTAAATTCTTGACGGTTACCGTTACATTTGTATTCGTGTAAGGCCACGCACCGTTATGTTCCGCGGCGCGGAATTGGAATAGACCATAATCTACTGGCTCTACCTTATTCTTGATCTCCTTGATGGTAACATTCAATCCGGTTTCGGAAATTGAGATAAATTTCATATCTCCGAATACTGATGCTTTTATTATCGTTACATTGATCACATACCAGTTATTAATTTCAGAAGGGTTCCAAGTGAAGGTTATCGGACCGCCGGTATCATCAGTTGTAGCACCAGGGGTTAAATCTATACTGGTGACCTTATAACCTTCAAGTTCAACTATCCCGCCCTGTTTATATATTTGGTAGCTAACATTCAGATCTTCTAAATATACATCGCCTGTATTTTTTAAGTTTATTTCCAGGGTGTGGCTCTTATCTAGATAGAATGGACAATCTTCATGTTCACCTGTTACAGGCACTATATCAATCGAAGTCACTCTGATCTTGTTTATTCTAATTCTAGGTTCTGCTGCAGGCACGATAGGGAGAAATAACGACCCTAACAATCCAAGCACTAAAATAATTGTTAATATCTTTGACCTTATAATATTCTCACCATCCTCAACATATATTTTCCCATCTCATTTATATTCTCGCATTTTTTTGGATTATCCAATTGTTATTAAAAATATCGTTCTATCTAGGTATCCAAAAAAACCTTTTGCCTCAACCGTTACAGATAAAATTTGAATTATATTTAAAAGTTTCTATATTATTAATTAAATAAAGGTAAAAAAATTATTTATATATCTCATCATTCATTTAAGCAACGAATTAGCTATTACTATCCTGTGAATTTCATTTGTACCTTCGTAGATCTCGGTGATCTTCGCATCCCTGAAAAAACGCTCAACCGGATAATCCTTGGTATAACCATATCCACCATGTATCTGGATCGCTTTGATCGACGCGCGCCGCGCAACCTCAGAGGCATACATTTTCGCCATTGCAGCCTCCATACTAAAGTTCTTGACCCTATCCTTCAAATATGCAGCTTTATAGATCAGGTACCGCGCAGCATCGATCTCGGTCGCCATATCCGCGATCATCCACTGTATCGCCTGGAATTTCGCGATCGGGCGGCCGAACTGCTCGCGTTCCTTGGAATATTTTATACTTTCATCCAAGGCCGCCTGGGCGATCCCCAATGCCTGTGCACCGATCCCGATCCTGCCGCCATCAAGCGCCATCATCGCAATTTTGAAACCATCACCCTCTTTACCCAATATATTCTCCACGGGTACCCTGCAATTTTCAAATACCAATTCTGATGTGTCGGAGGCATTAATTCCCATGGTTTTCTCTAGACTTCCCAAAGTAAAACCTTCAGTCCCCTTTTCGACAATGAAAGTACTTAATCCACGATGACCTTTGGCTTTATCGGTGGCCGCCATAACGATCACAGTACCGGCCACACCGCCATTCGTAATGAAGATCTTAGTGCCGTTCAGTATATATTCATCCCCATCTTTTACTGCCGTGGTCTCGCCCGCCGCCACATCCGAGCCCGCATTAGGTTCGGTGATCGCAAACGCACCGATCATCTCACCTTTGGCCAGCGGTATTAAAAATTTCTGTTTTTGCTCTTCGGTACCAAACTGATAGATCGGATAGGTGCCAACCGAGGTATGGACCGCCATAATGACGCCGGTTGCACCGCAAGCACGCGCGATCTCCTCGACACCGATCATATAGCAGATACTATCAACTCCACCGCCGCCATATTCTCGCGGTATCGGCATGCCAAGTAAGTTGAGACTCGCCATTTGTTTTATTACCGGCCATGGAAACTCGGAATTCTCATTATACTCGGCCGCAACTGGTGCAAGCTCACGTAATGCGAATTCTCGCACCATTTTTCGTACCATTTCCTGAGTTTTGGTTGGTCTGAAGTCCATTGAGACCGAAATAGAACTAATAATTAAAATTGTTTTGGTATAAATTGAAGTTAGTTGTATGGGTATAGGGTGTTGGGTGTCGCGTGTTGGGTATCATATTATTGTGTAAGCGATTCTATTAATCTTAAAAGTAATTTTGACACATCTGATTCTAAACTTGAAATCTTTTCATAATCTTTTTTCGTTACAAACCTTAAATCATGAGATAATGATATTTGAGTTTCTAATTCAGAGCAAGAACCATGAGCAATTGATAAAAAATGAACATATTCCTTTCTTGAGCGTCTTCTGTACCCCTCTGAAATATTTGAGGGGATTGAAACTGCGGCACGCTTCATTTGAGAAACTAAACCATACGTTTCCTCTTTAGGAAACTTTCGTGTTAGTTTATAAATTTCCAAAGTCAATTCATAGGCTTTTTTATAAGTAATCAAATCTTTGTAACTCTCTAATTTGTTCATATTTTACCTCCATTAAATTATTCAATATCAGCCATCTTACACAATACACCCTACACCCATATAGTTTTTTTTTAAATAAATTCCAGCACTTTCGGCGTTTTGCCATAAAACTCTGCAACAGTTAACAATTTCTTGCCAGCTTTATCGACAGCCTTATACGCAGGTTCCAACCGTTCCTGATATTTTCGGTCGCGAAGTAAATGATGGTCTAAAATTATCGTGCCTATCTCTGATTCTTGTACGATCCTGCAGATATTTTCAACAGCTCTTCGAAAATTGATCAAATTGACGGTATAAGGTATCATATACGATGAAGGTCCATCTAAAAGCAATACATCCGGGTGCTCTTGAATTATCCATTCCGCATAATCTTCGATTATCGGCCCGTTCAGGTCAGAGCTATATAAGATTTTTTCTGATCGGTATTCAACGATCACAGGCACCACCCATCCCACCGTCGAAAATTCAATACCATGAAACATTGCGTTCGGGAATCTTAGCTTTGTCTCACCGAACTCGAAATATTTACCGTCGATAAATTTAACTTCAAGCCCGTCAAGATCCAGCTCGGGGATGTGTTTAGTTTTAGTCCATTTTTTTACACGACCGTTGAACCGTTTCATCCACTTTTGCAATAACTCGTTGCGACGCCGAGAATAATCCCCGAAATCGCGGGTTCGTGCCAATTCCAGACTGTCCATAGGGTCAGGGTACTCTTGGGGAGCGGTATTTTTCTCAAGCACAGATTTCAAGGTCGTGCCTTCAGGCCCATAATGTTTGACCATATCGTTAAAAAATTGTTCCGCCCTCCCGCGCTGAGAATCGTTGATATATTCATTCGGATCTTTAATAAATAACAGCTTATTTTTATAAACCTCAAGCTCGTCTGGTATGAAATGGTCGTAATGATAATGTGTGATCACGAAAATATCAGCTTCATCAATTTTGGAGCTGATGGCCTTTTCACTTGCTTCCAACCACCCCAATTTATCGTCGTCACTGCCCGGAAACGAGGGCTGCATTATCGAGGTGCCAGGGTCGATCAGGACCGAAATATCCGGGGTTTTAATATGGGTACAAAATGATTTCGCACCGAGCGAATCGGACCATATCGGCTGCCACTTGATTTTCATAAGTGGCTAATAAGATTAGAATTTATTAATATTTGTCCTCAGTTCTATGTCAAATGTCCAAATCTGGAATGGCTCCCCACCCCCCTCTTCAACCGCAGAGGACGCTGAAGACGCTGAATTAATTTGTTGTGAGTTGTGAGAACGCTTCGCTTGAGTAGTGGGCTACTATTACTCACAACTCAAGGCTTTGCAAAGTAAGGTCGTACTCACGTCTCTCAACTTAGTCTGGGAGTTCAGCGCTCTCAGCGTCCTCTGCGGTTAAAATTGGTGTGGGGGGAAAGACTTTCGACCTTCTGACTTTCGACTTTTGACAAAGATATTAAACTATTTGTCGCTATACCCAAAGGTGTGATAATATGAATATTTGTATTGCATATGATTCAAAATATGGCAACGGCAAAAAATGTGTCGACCATCTTAAGAAAATTATACGTGCCAAGGGCCACAATGTCAATACCTATTCAGTCCGCGAAACCAAACCGGACAAATTACCAGCGACCGATTTTTATATCTTCAGCACCCCAACCCACATCGGCGGCCCACCGCGGAAAATGAAGAAATTTATTAAAAATCTGGAACCCAAACAAAGCGGCGCCAAATATTCCGTAATAGTAACACACATGGACCCGAACGCTAAGACCGTGGAGAAAATGGAGGCTTTGGTCAAGCCCAAGGGATTGACAAGAGCGACCGAGGGGCTTATGATAAAGGTCGGGGGTATGAAAGGACCGCTGGAAGAGGGGTACGAGCATAAATTGGAGCTGTTTGCTGCGAAGATACTGGGCACCAAGTGAAGAATCGGGATTCGTACCATGGGATGCGATAATTTTAGAAGTTTACAGTTTGTGGTTTTTAGTTTGTAGTTACCACACCCACATTTTAAGTCAATACACATTGTTGGATTGGGTTTATACTAAGTTATAATTTCGGAACCACGAATCAACACGAATTAACACGAATCGGTTATTCGTGCACATTCGTGTGTATTCGTGGTTTCAAAAACCAAAAAAAATTCCAACGTAAATTAATGGCTTAAATGTTTTAATTGTCATTATGTTTCATAAGACAAAACGTTGGGGGGTAGGGGCCCCATTCCCCATTCCCGATTCCCCATTCCCGTAATTAGCCATTATTCGGCTCATACGGGTTAAAAGCCGGGTCGCCGTGTATTATATAATGCCCATAGATTATCAGCGGAATATGATCTTCGGGTGTGCTCGCATCCATTGGCAGGTATATATTCTTCGCATCTCTTAACGCGATGCCCACATCGTCATTGCTCATTACCTCTTCGGTAAAGAGCTTGGACAGCATCACCGCACCGGTAGGTTCAAGTCTCATATCGAAATCGGCCTGCTCGATACCGCCATAGGTCGAACGGGTCGCACCTAGATAGGCATTGACGCCGCCGTGCATATAGGCCAACGCCAAACAGTTCTCGGGGTTCAAGCCGTCAATACGGCCTGTGACACACGATACAAGAAACATTGTTGAAGGCCCGAAGTTCATTTCGCGAGTATGTGCGACGTCGAACGCGCTGCCGCCCGAATATTTGGTTCTTACAGCGGGTACATACCAGTAATAGAACCCGTGCACGCCGCCAATAATATAATTACTGCCGGTCTGGAATTTATCGGAATTCTCACGGTGTGAGACGGCTTCCGAGGTCTCTTTTACATAAAAACCGCCCTCGGTCGTGGACTCGACGATCTGGTCGAACAGCGCGCCATACATTAACTCAACAGGAATAGCAGACCCTAGGAATGCGTAAGCGTTATCTTTCCAGGTTGTATGGACTTCGCCTTGGTCATAACCTCTAAAAGAATCTAATATATCGTAATAGAAAAACGTGCGTGCAATCAACGCACTTACATCCTGGGTATCATAACCCGTGAACCTTCCGATCGGCAATTCGACATCGGGATAGTTGGGATCGGTTTTGCCCTCGCCAATATCCTTGAAGCCATCAGTATAATCAACGTTGATATCAGCATAGAAAGTATCTCCGGGTTCGCCCCAGCCTTCAGCGCCGCTGCCGCCGGGGTAATAGTAATGTGGTATCATATTGGTATCCGCAACAATACCTATGTACACGGGATCATCGTAATAATTCATTGCAAGTTCATTGATCAATGCGGTATTACCCAGCACTTCTCCTCTAGAGTGACCTGCGAGCCGTCCTAATAGTTTTACTAGGTCTTTGTGGACCTTAATGGATTGATTGTTGGCATCTTCAATGGCTGCTTTATCCACCGTCGGTTCGCCGCAGTCCACGCACCCGGTATAACCTGCATGCTGGAGCGCATAGCTCGGTGAGGACATGACAACACCCATATGATAAGCTGTAATGTAGGGCGCCAACGACGAGATATCTTCCATCAACGGGTAAATCGGGGTGTGGATGTTCTCGACCTCGATATCAAGATCGAAATGTACAGGGTTTTCACTTACGACAGGCACTGGCACACCTTCGAACACCTCTCGGCCTTCGACATGAAGTGTATGGATGCCCGTATCATTGAACAATAACAGGTCATAATCAACAATACGATAATCACCCTCGATCCGACCGGCAGGTGTACCAAAAAATGCCTCTTGCTCGGTTTGACCACTTGGGGTATCTTCATCGAACATCCAAACGTAAATGCGTTCACCTGTCATATCCGCTTCTTCATGGGGTTGAAATTTTAGTGAGAAATGTAGAAGTGCGTAATTATAGCCTTCCGGAATTTCGAACTCGAAATCCACACCTGCGGATACTTCCTCGGTACCGGGCCAAACCCCGGGGCTAGTAGTTGAATGGTGATAGATCTCTTCTTCAAAATGGTAATTTGTGCTCTCAAGAACTTTGGGTTCGGTGATATCTAATGGATTGGCCATTGTAATATAGGGTACATCGCCATTAAGTCCATCTTCATGTCGGATAAAGTCTATTGTCAGGTCTTGAATAGCGACGATATCTTCATCCTCATTAAATCGCATCACCTTTCCATAGCCTTCAAGATCGCCGCAGATGACGGTGTATTTCACGCCTAGATCGGAAAGTAAGCTCTTGACTTCGCCATCGACACTGCTTGTAACAATAACAGGTATATTTACATAAGACGCCAAGGTCACAGCACTAACTGCAAATTCATAGCCTGAATAATCGTCTTTGACCAACATAGCGCCATCGGACCGTTCCCAATAAGAATAAGCCACCGCAACTGAGGTCTGTTTTAACGAGTTCGAGCCAATATCTATATCAGTTTCGAATTCCGATTCCGGATCGCCGATCGTGATGATCTGTGGTGGATCATAGGCCTCCAAGAATCTCACTACTGGTTCTGATGGGGCTTCCTGAGCGACCAATAAAGGTGTAATATATATTGTGGCATCTTCTTCATAATACAATGCTGCCGGGGTGGCAATTAAGGTATAGAACGGTGAATCATCATTTACGATTATAGTGCCATTTAACGTAGTTCTATCGGATGTAGAATCAAGTAGATCTTGTAAAGTCGCCTCTTGAACTTTGGATTCTGCAGGCACCCAGGTAAGAACCGCTGAAACGCCAATAATAACCAACATCGCAACAATAGTTGCAGCAATTAATTTCTTCTTACGTTCAGTATTAGAAGTTTTACGCATATGGACCCGCCCTTTGGTTTTTTTATAGGATTTTTTTACTGATATGAGCTTTTGTATTACCAACGCTCAAGAATTTCAGTAAATTCGATTACCTTCATTTCATTCTCCTATAAAACTTATAAATACTTATAATTTGGTTTTATATGTTCAAATATTATGAAAATTTAAATATCCTGGGAGATATGAAGGTTGGAAATGAATAAAGAACCTTTTTTGATTAAAAGTAATTTGGCGCTGATAATTGCAATTGTTGCAGTCTCATTTTCGGCAATTTTCATTAGATGGGTGGATGAGGCCGAGCCGCTTGCAATTGCTGCATATAGATTGGGCTTCACTACGCTTGTTCTTCTGCCATTTGCCATTGGCCAGCGCCATGAATTTTTAAAGGTCGAGCGCCGCGATTTTGGTATAATGGTAATGATCGGGGTGGTTTTAGCGATACATTTTGCGTTCTGGATCACCTCGATCGAAGAGACAAGCGTTGCAAGCTCGGTGATTCTTGTGACCTCACATCCGCTGTTCGTGGGGTTGATCGCGCACTATTATTTAAAAGAAAAAATATCGCTGACTAATGCGATCGGGATAATTACAGCCTTTTCTGGAATTATTATCCTATCAGTCGGCGATTGGGGACTTGGCGGTACGAATTTCAGGGGCGATATGTTCGCACTGATCGGCGCGTTCGCAGCCGGCACCTATATTTTAGGCGGCCGCCATATCCGTAAAAATTACAATTTGATCACTTATGTTGTCATAGTTTATGGGACTTGCACGCTGGTATTATTTGCTACTTGTTTGGTTTTGGCGGTTCCCCTCTATTCATTTCCAAGAAATGATTGGGCCTTATTCATATTGATGGCACTTATTCCGGGTATATTAGGCCACACGGTTTATAATTGGACGTTAGGTTATGTCAAAGCGTCCGTAGTTTCGGTAAGTTTGCTCGGCGAACCGATCGGGTCTTCGATGCTTGCGGTGTTATTACTTAGTGAACTACCTACGATCTATACGATCATTGGTGGGGCGATCGTTCTGGCCGGCATTTATTTGACCTATCGAAAAGGCATCAAACGAAATACCAAGCACCAATATCCAAGAACCAAATAAATTCGGGTAATAAAAATGAAAGTAATTGCAATCAACAGCAGTCCACGAAAGGATCGTAGTAATACCTCGATCATCCTCAAACCGTTTCTTGAAGGTATGAAAGACGCAGGAGCAGAGCTCGAACTTTTTTATACCGACGAGCTCGACATTAATTGTTGCCAAGCTTGTTTTAATTGTTGGATGAAGACACCAGGCAAATGCATACAACAAGATGACATGGAAGCGCTTTTATCAAAACTTGCCAATGCAGAAATATGGGTAATTGCTACACCTGTTTATGTTGACGGGATGACGGGCTCCATGAAAAATCTGATCGATAGATTGATACCGCTAATGGAACCGTATATGAAAATTGACGATGGACATTGCCGCCATCCGATCCGTGAAGGTATTAAAAGAGGTAAAGTTGTGTTAGTTTCGACCTGCGGGTTTTGGGAATTGGATAATTTCGATGCCCTGGTATCACATGTAAAAACTATTAGCTTGAATTTCGAGCGCGAATTTGCAGGCGCGGTGCTCAGACCTTACGGCTCAATATTAAAGACCAAGGCACACCAAGGCGAGCCCCTCAATGATATTTTAAATGCGGCTAGGGATGCGGGACGACAACTAATTCAAACCGGAAAAATATCGGATGAGACACTAAATGATATTAGCCGCGAAGTTATTGGCCAACAAGAATATGTGGAAATGTTCAATAAAAAGATCCAAAAAACATTAGAATAAGATAATTTACATCTCAAAGTTTTTAATTAAATTTTATAAAAAACTAAGTTATCAAAACCAAAACCGATAGCTTATTAAATCATACAACATTACCCCTCCCGAGGTGAGGGGGAGTACTTATTTTGTATCAGACTTTCCCCCTTGGTACTAAATATATTTCCCTCTTGTTTCAGACACACCCCTTCACCTCACTCTATTATTTTTTCGGTTATTCTCCTAAGTTGTATTAGAAATTTAAATCCCAAATCCCAAAATAATTGTTATCCTTAATGGGTTTCGGTTTTGAAGCGCGTAGGTTCGAAGACCAAAGGTCGAGAGCCCGAAGGATTTGAACGAAGTTCTGAGCCCGTGGGTTCGAAGAC
>CBDVCJ010000090.1:0-13017 GCA_965372445.1 uncultured Thermoplasmata archaeon
ATTCCAACGGAATTTTCAATGCGAGGTAATTTTCGCAGAAAATTACCGCAGTCTCAAATCTAGAATCTCAAATCTATAGGGTAGTCTTACCACTGAAAAGAAATATTATAACAAAAAAAATTCTTCTTTACCTAAATTGGCTGAAGAATTATCATAATTAAAATAAATATCCTAATTCTTTATTCTTGCCATTTTCCTTTTTTGCTCTTGCTTCATGATCTGTAACAATACTTTTCGATCGCGTTTGGCAAGTTCATGGTCGGGTTGGAGCTCGAGAACTCGATCAAAACAATTCTTGGCATCTTTATATTTACCAATACATCCAAGCAACACACCCTTGTTATACCACGCATTTACATATTCGGGATTGATACCCAGAGCACGTTCATAACATGCAAGCGCATCATCAATACGTTGAAGATTTTTTAGGATTAAACCCTTATTTGCCCAGGCTAGAAAATTCAGCGGCTCAAGCTGTATTGCCTTGTCAAAAAATTTTAAAACTTGCTTGGCGTCCTTTTTGGTCTTTTTAGATCTAACCCAAAAGGCTTCACCTTTTTTAAGCCAGAATAATCCGTCATCTCCTATAGCCTCGGCTTCGTTATGTTGTGCTGCCTGTCTCTCTTCGAGTTCCATTATAAGATGCCTCCTGCATCTTCTGGACCGTGCTCATATATTCGATTGGACATCTTGACTTTTTACTCCTATTATATATAATATATATTATCAGATATAAATATTATCATCCAGGAGATTTTAAGGATATTATGTTTTATTGTTACCTTTTTAACGGGATTAGACACAAAAATATAAAATCTTCGCCCGAATCGTTCCGAAAACCATGAGATTTGTTAGGCGGCACAAATACAATATCGTCTTCTACAACCGGGTGTTCCTGGTCTTCATACAAAACCGAACCTTTGCCTTTCAATATTAACACTTCGTGTTCCCAGTCATGTTCATGTAACGGGATAATTCCACTTGCTTTCATTGTGAAGCGACGCATTGCAAAATTCTCAGCACCGACTTTTT
This sequence comes from uncultured Thermoplasmata archaeon, assembly GCA_965372445.1. Lineage (GTDB taxonomy): Archaea > Thermoplasmatota > Penumbrarchaeia > JAEHCK01 > CBDVCJ01 > CBDVCJ01. Next base: position 1,033 of record CBDVCJ010000090.1, read on the forward strand.
CGTTGATCAACCACTGAACCATTGTGTTTTGTACGCCTTCAAGCTCGACCTTCTCTTCCTGGACTTTAGAAATATTAGTCAAATAAATAATTATCACCCTATCGATAATTATTCGAACAAGTAAAATTTGGATTTTGGTCGTTAAATTATTTTTCTTCTTTCTTAAGTAATCCCTCTTTTTCTAATGTGCCTTCAACCTCGTTCATTACTTTTTCAACATCTTCCAAACTTTTAGCCGCGGTACACATCATTTTGCCGGTTTTAAAAACTAAAATTACAACTTTGGGGTCTTCACTTCGATAAATCACACCCGGAAATCGTTCTGGATTAAATTCGCTGCCCGCTAATTTTTGTGAAACTACCTCTAAATCGAGCTCTATATCTAAATTTGCATAGGCAATAATGTTCTCTATTTCGATCTTCACCATAAATATCAAATAGCCACAATAAGATAGGCATATTAATAATTTTCTGTGTGGCTAGTTTAAATATATTTTATTATCAGTTATACTAACATTGGTGTAAAACCCTTTAATAAATGCGGGGAAAAAGGGGTACTCTGCCATACATCTGAAGCAGAGGGTTGGCAGTTAATCTGGTAGGATTTCTTATTAACCTAACTTTATTTCGTGGTTCCAAATTAAATAATCACAAAAAAAATTGAGCTTGTAAATGACATATGTTAGGTAATAATAAACCCAAATACAGGCTTGGCATTGTTTTAGTATTCAGTAATTCGTAAAGCTTAATATCGAAACAGATAATACAGGCCTGGGGTTACAGTTGAAAGTTGGTGTGATCGCAGTTCAAGGTGCAGTTCCGGAACATATAAAAACAGTTCGAAAAGCAATCAATAATTTAAATATAATCGGGGATTGCCTGCCAATAAGAACCCCGCACGATCTCGAGATGGTGGATGCAGTTATTATACCAGGCGGTGAAAGTACAACAATTTCCAAGCTTATAAATAAATTTGAATTATTCAATAAAATTATTGCTCTTGCAACTGTTGAAAAAATACCAATAATGGGCACTTGTGCCGGATGTATATTACTGGCGCAAAAGGAAGACCCACCGGAAGCTAATAACGAAGTTAGATTAATTGGTTTAATGGAGATGGCGGTTCAGCGTAACGCTTTTGGCCGACAACGCGAATCGTTTGAAAAAGATATTGATATCGAGGGTTTCAATGAACCGTATCATGCCGTTTTCATTCGCGCACCTTTGATCACACAGGTTTGGGGTAAATGCGAAACACTCGCAGTTTTAGATGTTAACCACCCCGAAAAAACCGTTATCGTGGCACGTCAGGATAATCTATTCGCAACGGCGTTCCACCCAGAATTGACACAAGATACCCGGATACACGAATATTTTTTAAATATGATCTAAATTAATTTATTATGTCGAAGGTCTTTAACGGGACTGCGGTAACTTGCTTCGCCAAGTTACCTCGCTTTGAAGAACCTTTCAGCTTCTTCAAAGATGGGGAATGGGGAATCGACAACCCCCACCCCAACTCTATGCTATGGAAAAATAATGACATAATTTGTTTCAAACAGAAAATTATGTTTAATTTATTTTGTTGCCATTTAGTTAAGGTTTGATATTAAGTTAATAATATGGAAATATGTTAGATGCGGTAAACAATTTAAGATATGGTGAAATGTGGGGGGTGGGGACCCATTCCCAATTCCCGATTCCCAATTCCCGAGAGGGACCTTTGACATTTTTTATGAACTTACCTAAAACTTAAATATACCAAATCTGCTATATACTGCCGATTCCGATGATGCCAGAAAGTCCGAACCCACCGCCGATTACTCCAGACGAATTAGTTAGGCTTAAACATAAATTGGAACCTGGTGAATATGAGCGTGTAGAGGCGCCTGGAACTATTATTCTGGTAATACGCTCCGGGATGGATTATCCTGATATCGTTAATGACATTGAAAGCATTTCCGATGAGCTTGAGTTTGCCGATATTAAAGGCTTAACTGATATTTGTATAATGGGAAACCTCGAGATCATTGGAATAAAACTCGATGTTATTACGACAATGATAGAGAAGCGAGTAGAAGAAGATGATAAGATCGTTGAGGCTCTGCGTAAAAAGCTTGATAATGATTTTGGAGTGCTGTTATTTGAGAGTGAACATGACCCGCACAACAAACTTAGGCTTGCGATCCATGTGCCAATGGACATTAAGGCCCTTAAAAGTAATAATCTGCCCGAGTTGTTGGCTAAGGTCGAACTTCCGGCTCGAAAAGCAACAATTGTATACATCATCGCAGAGGATGATTATTTAAGGCTTTATAGCAATAAATTCTATCCCGAACTGATCGAATTTGCGGCAGAACAGACCCCAAGAACTCTAGAAGAGGAGCAAGTTATCAAAAAGCAAGTGAAAGGTGGTATCGCAGACCATTTTGTTGAAGATAACCGCGAAGAAAAGTCAGGCTTTCAGGCATCGATCACCGAGATTACCGAAAAGGATGAAGCCGATCAAGAGCAACCCCCGCCCCCGGAAGAAGACCAACCATCCTTACCCGCCCAAGTCGAGGCCCAAACTAAGTTGCCATCCGGGCCGAAACAGATAGTGGAGGTCCCCCCAACCTCCCAACCGCAACCCGCCGTGCCGGAACCGCATTCAGATATGGTTGAGAAATATCGCGAAGTTGATCTGGAACAGTTACTCAACCATTTAAAGCTCAAATTTAATGAAAAAGGCTATGCCTTAAAAGATGAGGTTATTGATGGGGTGGATCTAATAGTCACCCAACTTGATTTTGAAGGTCAGCCACAGCGTGGAAAACAGGTTTTCATCAAGATCATAGCTGTGCCGAAATTAAGAGACCTGATCAATTTCGAAAAAATAATAACAAAATATAAAATTGATTTGGGATTAATGATAACCCCGAACCCGACCTCTGAGGCCAAAATATTTACGGTGGGTAAGAAACTTGAAGTTATCAGCCCGGATGAATTTGATGATGAGGTTAGCGCAATATGAAATTAGCTACCGAATGCAATGCTATTGACGAGCTATTAGAGGGTGGTATAGAATCGGGTGCGATAACTGAGTTTTACGGTGAGGCCGGTAGCGGTAAAACCACGATATGCTTACAATTGGCGCGCAACTGTGTTGATAAAAATAATAAGGTAATCTTTGTGGATACCGAAGGTGTGTCTTTAGAGCGTTTAAAACAGATCTGTGGCAATGATTCAAACTTCAAAGCCGTCACCAAAGAGATTTTATTTTTTGAACCTTATTCATTAGAAGAGCAAAACGAAGTAATTGATAAAACATTAAAATTAATTGAAAGTAAAGCAAATATCGGTCTTGTCGTGCTGGACTCAGCAACTATATTCTATAGGATTGCGTTAGGAACTGAAAATGAAACTAAAGCTCGAAGAAGCCTATCCAAACAGATCGTTGAATTACTATCGGTTGCACGTAAAAATGATATTCCTGTTGTAGTGACCAACCAGGTTTATACCGACATAGAAAATAATACCTTCAATCCGATCGGGGGTCATATACTTTACCATAATGCGAAAGCAATCATAAAGTTAGAACGCTTAAAAAATAGCATAAGAAAAGCGATCATAATAAAACACCGATCAATGCCAGATGAACGTGAATGTTTGTTCGCTTTGACGAAGAATGGGGCTGAGGATCAGCAATAATTACTTTTTAATAGATTCGTGATTTCAGTGGCTCCTTATAAATGCCATTGAAGTTTTCAGTTTGTGGTTTTCGGTTTGTAGTGGCAAATATTTTATCCCAAATCCATAAAAGGTTAGGAAGTTCGGTTGCGTTTGCGAAGCCAGTAGGTTGAGCTTGATTATTGGATGTATTGTGTTCAAATCAAGCGAGGCCTGAGGGCATCAAAGTGCCCGTATCGGCTGACGGTTACGGCTACGATTCGGTTACGGTTATAGTAACGGTTTGTCAAGCCGAAAAACGCAACCGCCTTACGACACGTGCTCCAAGCTTTGCTCGAAGCATTCGGGCTCTAGACCTTCGGTCTTCGAACCTACGAGCCTCGTAACCGAAAACGAGTTTAAAAAACCAGAACATAATAAAATTACTAGCAGGATCTTAGATTTTGAAATTTGACACTTATTTATGGGGAGGGGGGACTCCAAACTGTATACTGAAAACTCCAAACTTATATGCATATTAATTACAAACTGTAATCTCGAATCTGAAATCCAGTAATCGTTACTCAATCTAACCTAAACTTATATCCATAGTGTATAGTTCCACTTTTTCCATCTTCCCGGATCTTTCTGAACACTGAGTGAACGGACTTCCCGATCGCGATCTCTTCAGGCTCGCAATCCACGATCTGACCCGTAACCCGTGTTCCTTCATCAAATTCGATTATTGCCATTATATACGGTATCTGGATCTTAAATGCTCCAGAACCATCGTGAACAACGGTATAGGTCACGATCTTACCTTTACCGGCAAATTTGGTCGTCTCCATTTTGCCAATACTCAACCTATGACATTTGGGACACATATCGCGCGGCGGGAAGAAAACCTTTTCACAATTCAGACATTTAGTGCCTAAAAGATTGTACCTGTTTGGCTGTTCGCGCCAGAACCGAGCCACTGCACCCGTCATCTTAAACCACCTCGAATAAATGTACTACTGCAGTTCCGCCAGTACCACCAATATTGTGAGTCAGTCCCACGGTAGCATCTTTGACCTGACGGTCACCTTCTTTACCTCGTAATTGCGTTACGATCTCTACGGCCTGGGCAACCCCGGTCGCTCCGTGGGGATGACCCCGGGCCTTAAGACCACCTGAGGGGTTAATTGGTATCTCGCCTTCTAATGAGGTTGAGCCGTCTTCGACCGCTTTACCCCCATAACCCTTCTTGAAAAATCCCAGATCTTCAATCGCCATGATTTCCGATATTGTGAACGAATCATGAACTTCAGCCAAATCAACATCCTTCGGTTTTTTATTCGCATGCTTGAACGCACGTTCGGCTGCCGCTACGGTCGCAGCCATCGTTGTGATATCTTCACGGTCATGTACCGCCACAGAATCCGTTGCCTGCCCCGTCCCGACGATCTTGATCGGCGTCGATGTAAATTCACGGGCTCGTGCTAGTGGACATAATATCACAGCCGCAGCGCCATCAGAAGAAGGCGCGCAATCAAATATACCAAATGGGGTTGACACCATTGGGGCATTCAATACATTTTCCAGTTTTATTTCGCGTCTGAATTGAGCTTTTGGGTTCAAAGTTCCATTATGATGGTTCTTCACCGCCACCATAGCTAGTTGTTCTCTGGTAGTGCCGTGCTTATGCATATGCGCTCGCGCGATCATTGCATATAATGATGGGATCGTAGCACCGAAAAAGGCTTCCCATTCCTGGTCTGCACTGGCCGCCAGAGTTTCCGTAACTTCATTTGGATGTACATCGCTCATCTTCTCGGCACCGCCAACCACAACAATATCATGTTCTCCGGAAGCTACCGCCATGTACCCCTGCCTTAAGGCCAAGCCACCCGATGCCGAGGCAGCTTCAACGCGTGTGGCTGGTACATAATCCTCGGCCAATCCGACCTGTTCGGCGATCATTGCTGCAATGTGCTCCTGGTCAACGAACCTGCCCGAGGACATGTTACCGACATATAACGCATCAATATCCTTACCAGTCACGCCGGCATCCTGGATCGCTTCCAAACCTGCTTCAATACCCAACTCGCGTAATGATTTATCCCAGAGCTCACCGAATTTCGTTACACCTACCCCTATTACTGCAACTTCACGCACGAATATCACTCCCCCTCCAGTTTGAGCTTTTCACGATATTTTACATAGGTCGCATAATTTATGAATCGTGTATTGGAGATCATAGCTTCAACGCCATACGAATCGTCGCGGTCAAGATTCACGATTTCGTCCGTAACGGTAATATCGAACCCATCCGATCCCGCCCCTGAACCATATGAAACTACAAATATGCGGTCGCCAGGTGAAGCGACATCCAAAATCGCGGCTAAACCTAACATTGTTGACCCGGAATACGTATTACCAATTCTGGGTGTTAATAAACCAGTTTCAATCTGGTCATTATTGAATCCCAACATTTTCGCAACCCTCATAGGGAATTTGCCATTAGGTTGATGAAATACTGCGAAATTGTAATCCTTCGGCTCTGTACCACACTTGGATAGAAGGTTATTTGCACAGGATATTGTATGTTTAAAATATGCAGGTTTGCCAGTGAAACGTTCACCATGAGACGGATACTTCTGGCCTTCGCGCCGCCAGAAATCAGGGGTGTCGGTCGTGAAGGATAACGTTTCATTTAGCTTGGCGATCACACCCTCACCTTTACCAATAACGAACGCAGCACCGCCGGCAGAGGCAGCATATTCCAAAGCATTACCCGGTGCACCTTGAGAAGTGTCCGCGCCTATAGCCAGTCCTAACTTGATCATCCCGGAACTTACGAGCCCCATGCAGGTTTGGATCGCAGCAGTTCCAGCTTTACATGCGAACTCGAAATCCGCAGCCGTGAGGTTGGGGGCCGCTTGAAGCGCCTCGGCAACGATAGTCGAGGTGGGTTTCACGGCATACGGGTGGCTCTCACTCCCTACATAAATCGCACCGAGCTCTTGAGGGGGTGTCCCACTGCGCTGTAAGGCTGCGCGGGCCGCTTCGACCGAGATCGTCACTACATCCTCGTCCGGACCGGGTACCGATTTGCACTGAACATTCAAACCTTTACTAACTGCTTCAGGGTTCTCACCCCAAACCATAGCGATCTCTTTTGAAGTTATACGTAACCTGGGTACATATGCACCATAGGTAATGATACCGATATCCATGTTTTTGCCTCCATTTTGATATTTTAAATTGTAAGAATTGTATATGGATTAGAGTTTGGAGTTTAGAGACGGGAGGGGATATTGATACTTACGGTAACTTGCTTCGCCAAGTTACCTCGCTTTAAAAATTCCTAGGGAATTTTTTAAAGTTAGAGGCAGCCTAAGGATAGGCGATAGGCGGATGATTTTTATCGCCCATGGCGGCAACTTACTTCGTCAAGTTGCCGCAGGAGACAATGATATTTCTTCCGTCTTTCCGAAGGAAATCTCCAATCTTACCAATTACTAGATTTGTCTCAAATTCTCGATCAAGTTCTCCATTTCCAAATCAGTCTTAACAAGCCATATTCTATCAATTTCTGCCAATTTTATTGCTAATTTATCTATTGCTTCGGGTTGATGATAAACGACCATTGCTGGTTTAAGGGTATGAGTACGAACCGCGATCATTGGCGAACGACCGTATTTTACACCTGTGAAAATTAATGCACGTTCCGAGCTCCAGCCAAAGATCTTCAAAAATTCATCTGCAGAATAATTTATTATGGCGTTTAAACTATCGATCACTGTATAACCATAAATACGTCTTTCCTGATCCTGCGTAGTTTGAGCCTTTGTTAGAGCTTCACCTTTAATCTTGGAAATGAATTGAGTTATTGGGATCGCACTTGAAAATTCATTTATCTCTATTATCGATTTCGTATCTCTATCCCCGACATATTGGCGGGTGATCGTACCACCGCGTTGTTTATCTAATTCAATTAAACCTTTTATGAATTTTTTAATAACTTCGATACCAGGCGACTTGCGCCTGCCACTTTCATAATCGCTTATAACGGAAGGCGAAAAATTTAGGGTACTAGCAAGATCGCGTTGCGAAATACCAAAAGTTTCACGCCATTTTTTGATCGTTTTACCGGGATATTCGGAAAGTATAATTTCAGACGCTATCTTCTCTGCGAGTTGATAATCGCCATCGAAATCCGAGTGGTTCTCTGTCATTGCGCACGGTGAAGTTTTTACAACTATATAAGTATGTCGTATGATTAGTTCGGCAACTGTCGTAGGCCGGGCGACGTTCGACTTTAATTTGTAGGACATGTTTGTCTATATTTTGGTTCGTAGGAACTGTTTGTCAATGCTATGGTTCGTGGGATATGTTTACCTACACGTTAGTTCGTTCTATTACTTTGATAATTAGAGAGTATGTTCTAATCGTCAATTAACAATTAGAACAAACAAACATAATGTCACTGTATCCCACACATTAAACCTAAGGCGTTACTATCCTACATATCAGCATAATGGTGCCGTATCCCACGCACCAAACTATTGGCGTTTAAACCACCACATCAACCGCCTCTATACAGCTTTATTACTGAGTGATTATAGAATGACCATTTTGATCGACTTCGACAGATTTATATAATATTATCTACATATTATTAAACTACTCACCCTCAAGATTACCAATATGGCCAGTGGTTAATTTAGCAATGCAGATTAGGTTTTATACTTCAACAGTTATAAAAGTGGGGGAGATGAATATCATGAAGGTCAAATCCAAGAAATTGAATTGTATTAATGTAATTTTTTTGTTAGTGGTTATGATTAGCCTACCTTTATTGAGCCTTATCCCAGAAAATACTGCCGGTGAACAATATGTCATTAAAGAGTTTGGTGATGGCAAAGATGCTAATATTGTTGAATTCCCGAGCGGCGGAGGCTGGAATAAAGACGCCTATTTCGAGATCCCAAACAATCAAACAGTAATAAGCGCCTCATTTGAAATTGATGGTATGGCTACAAGTAAATATCCGGCTAATCTAACACTCGATATCGGAGATGATGGCGATACCGATTGGATCTTTAAAGGCGACGGGTATGGCCCCTTAGGTAGACAAATACTCTTTCTGGATAACCAGACAACCCGCACGATCAATTCTGCGGTTGCATTTTCTTACGATAATGCCACTAAGATCCGGATACCCATGAACGCTTATGTCGGCCAAGCATATCTAAAGATCACCGGTGAAAGTCCTTACCCCGCAGCTCTTACCGCAGACGTTAATGGTATTAATATTTTTAACCATCCCGGTGTACTCGACAATACCCAGCTCGCCGACGAATTTTCAGTTTCTCTTAATACTATATTAGCAGGCACAACCGAGCCAAGTTTCACTGACAGGTTTAACAACTCGTTCGTGGATGTTACTCTAAAAGTTACATGGCAATCACCCGGCAAAATTAAATTACATAATTTGAGAATTTCATATGCTTATGCTTCGATAGTAGATCTAAACAATCATAATGACAATTTAGCGAATGAGTTAACGGAACTGATACCACATTTAAATTCAGGTACTACAAAAATTGTATTGGCGTTCCAATCCGATACCGCAGGAAAGTTATGGATGAAAAATGTCAATATAGTCCACCGAGACCGAGATGAACCACCGGAATTAAAGCAAAATATCCCGGATCTACATGTTGACGAAGGCACCAAAGTGAAAAAAATTGATCTGAGCACCTATTTTTATGATGATAGATCAGAAGTCCAAGATCTCACTTATGAGGTATTGAATCATACTGAAACGAATGCGGATGTAGGTATTGTTGATAATACCTGGTTAGAAATAGACGCTACAATTGTACCCTACTGGTATGGCTCTTTTAACGAAATTATTAGGGTTACGGATAGTGTTTACAATATCCGTGAATCCAATGAATTTACTATCCATATAGATCCAGTTAATGACGAGCCGACATTTAATAAGGCGATTCAAAATATTACGGTCGAGGAAGATAGCACTAGTGATCAAATAGATCTAAGCGCCCAAGATTACTTTACGGATATCGAAAATGACGAATTATATTATTCGATGGGGATAGATCCATTACATATATATTCAGGTGAAGCGTTAACAATCGACTATAATAGTGAAACTTCGATTTTTACGGTCACGGCACTTAGCGATTGGTATGGCAACGATGTGCCAATTTGGATCTATTGTGATGACGATGAGGAAGTTAATATATTAGGTTATCTAACTTATGTGTACCAGGAAATTTACGTGAATGTAACGCCTGTCAATGACGCGCCTTATTGGTCAGATAATGTTGAAGACCTCCATATAAATGAAGACGAAGACCTCAACAATTGGATCAATTTGGAAGATTATGTGAATGATATTGATAATACAAAAGATGAATTGTCTTATGGGATAATCCTAGAAACGAATCCCGATAATATAAAAGTTGCAATTGATACGAATCATTATATTGATGTAACTACCCTAACATCAGATTATGTTGGTTCATCAACTGTAACAATAGAAATAACAGACAATGGCTACCAAATTATCGACGAGTTTGATGTTATCATTGACCCTGTGGATGATGCACCGATAGTGAATCTTACCTCACATGCAGATGGTGCGATCATTAATGGTACTGCCAAGATCTATGGGACGGCCAACGACGATAAAGACCAGGGCGCATTTATTGAAAGGGTAGAAGTGCAGATCCGCGATTATTCTAGTTCGATCGGCGATTGGAAAGATGCAGCTGGCACCTTATTATGGGAATATTATTGGAACACTGACTTATATCCCAATGGTGATTACCAATTCTCAGCTAGGGCGTTCGATGGCACTTTGTATTCGAATGTGGTGACCTATAATTTTACCATAAGTAAGCAGGGTGGTGTAGTTGATCCGGGTAAAGAGGTCAGTGAGACCATCATTGTTAATATAAATGCACCAGAAGACAATTCAGTTGCTAAAGATACCATTACTGTAAGCGGTTATGCAGCTGTTATTGATGGCGGAACCGGTGTAAATGTAATAGAAAAAGTGTATATCCAATTTATTGGCGAATCCAAATCACCTTGGTTCGAGGCTCAAGGCACAGATAGTTGGCAATATAGTTGGAACACCCAAGATTTCCCGAACGGTAATTATGAGATAAATGTAATGGCGATCAGTGGTGAGTTTTCGTCTCGCATTCAAACCAGAGCGGTCGAAATAGATAACCCCACAGAAAATGTTACTCCAGTCGATGATGGAAATGGTGATACCTTCACCACGATCATTGATAAGACTGGCGACAACATCTGGTTCTTAGTTATATTTTTACTGGTATTGTTCATTATAACCGAAAACATTGTGGTCTCTATGTTTTTGAAAAAACGGCGGAAGGAGCAAGAAAAACCCTCAGATAAGGATGAGAGAGTAGAGCCCTCTAAGGAAATAGAAGAGGAACCCAAACCGGAAACCAAACCCGTTAAAGAGAGCTTAATTAAGGCTGCAGCAGGTTCGACTGCAATTCCCAAGGATAAGGTCGCACCCTCACTAACCTCCGAGTTTCCGCTAACGCAGACCTACCGCCCGTCGCCGGAGCAACTCGAGGTCATCCCGGTCGCGCCCCACAAAACCGAAAAGCCGAAGTTCAAAGTGCATTTCTGTCCGCACTGTAAAAAACCGTTCAAGATCCAATTACCCATTAAATCGCAGGAAAAAATTATGTGTCCCTGGTGTAATAAAAAGAACTTCTTAGATGAGAAAACATTAGCAACCAAACCCAAGCCAGCACCAACCTCAACAGAGTCAAAACCAACCCCCCCATTTAAAAAACCGGCTATTGCGGCAAAACCTTTAACCCCCACCGCAAAACCAACATCTACGCCTAAACCTGCAGTCAAACCCGCGATCAAACCACCGACGGTTGTTTCTACGGCAAAACCACAAGCTAACCCCAAAAAATAGGACTAATCTATACCTTATTATCGCCTTTCAACTTGTTTTTATTTTTAGTGGTAAGTGGTAGCTACCCTGTTGGTGAAAGTGATAAGAATGTTGAATTAGTGGGAATTAACTTAAATCCGAAACACTAAATACGAAACGGTTAATTTATTATTACCTCTTGCAGCAATTTTCTTCGAAAATAGCTTCCGCTCAAAAAAACCCTTTCAGGCTTTTTTCGAGTACTAAACAAACTTTAATATCGAAATCCCAAGAACCAAACCTCCAAGAACCAAACCTCCAAGAACCAAACCTCCAAGAACCAAACAAGCTCCAACTTTGGAAATCCTGAAAGGATTTTCAATGCGAGGCAACTT
>CBDVCJ010000091.1:0-13006 GCA_965372445.1 uncultured Thermoplasmata archaeon
GATGTAGACAAAAAAGATGTTATTGGTAAAAACCTATTAGATATTTCTCCTAATCTTAAGAAAAATGGCAGGTACGATCAATATCTAAATGTAATAAAAACCGGCATGCCATTTTTTATTGATGATGTTGTACCCGATCCGAAATTTGGTAATAAGCACTTATCGATAAGGGCGTTCAAGGTCGGGGATGGGTTTGGGATGATCATCACGGACATTACCGACCGCAAGAATGCAGAAGAAAAGCTGCGCAGAAGTGAGGAAAATTATCGGACCTTGTTCAATATGTCTCCAGAGGCAATTTTATGGATTGACACAAATGGTAACATTCTTGATTGCAATGAAGCCACAACGGCATTAGTAGGCCTGCAAAAAACTGAAATTGTCGGGAATTCTTTTAACAATTTAGAATTTTTATATGGTAATTCTGATAACATTTCTAAAAAAAAACAAGTTATGATCAAACGCGGCAACTATGTAAAATCAGGGTTAATTGAGTATAAATTAAGTTTTAATGGTAATAATAGATGGCTGGAAATTTTTCCGGCACTGCTCAAAATGAACCATAATAATTATGCACTTCAGGCCGTAATACGCGACATCACAGAGCGCAAACGTGGTGAAGAGCAGCTTAAAGCATCCCTTACCGAAAAAGAAGTGCTTTTAAAAGAGATCCATCATCGCGTGAAGAATAATATGCAAGTTATTTCAAGTATGCTTAATTTGCAAATTAGGAATATTAATGACGAACAGATCATAGATATTTTCCAAGATAGCCAAAACCGCATAAAGTCAATGGCACTAGTTCATGAAGGGCTATACCAATCAAAAGATCTAGCAAGCGTAAATTTTGCGAATTATATTAAGAGACTGACAAGGCAATTGTTCAATTCACGTGGAATAAATTCAGCAAATATTGGATTAAAACTGAATGTTAGAGAAGCGTTATTGGATATCAATACTGCAATTCCATGTGGATTGATTCTTAATGAACTTGTTTCGAACGCGCTCAAACATGCGTTTCCGGATGGTAAAACAGGTGAGATATATATCGGATTGGCAACTGATTCGAATGATGAAATGAATTTGATCATTATGGATAATGGAGCTGGTTTCCCCCAAGAGCTCGATTTTCGAAATACTAACTCATTTGGTCTCCAATTAGTAAATACATTGGTAGATCAGATCAGCGGTACAATTGAGCTCGAGCGTGAGAAAGGGACTATTTTTACGATCAAGTTTAAAAGACCGGAATTTCGGAATGGAGACAAAGAGAAATGACGAGAGGAAACATTTTAGTTGTAGAAGACGAAAATATTACTGCAATAGACCTGCAAAATAGGCTAGAAAGCATGGGTTTTGAAGTTCCTGTTATTGTTTCATCAGGTGAAGATGCAATATTAAAAGCTGAAGAGAATCGACCCGATTTGGTATTGATGGATATCGTAATAAAAGGCGAATTGGACGGTATTGACGCTGCGGAACACATCCGTAATAATTTTGATATTCCAGTCGTGTACCTTACCGCTTATGCAGATGATCTTACCTTACATCGTGCGAAGGTCACCGAGCCATTTGGTTATATAATTAAACCCTGCGAGGAACGTGAACTGTATACAACCGTCGAAATGGCGTTGAACAAGCATAAGTTAGAAAAGAAGTTAAAGGCAAGCGAGCAAAAATATCGTAACCTTGTAGATAATGCTATTATTGGTGTTTACAGAACCAATCTCAAAGGAGAGATTTTATTTGTGAACGATGCAATGGTAAAAATGTTGGAATTTGGTTCCTCAGACAAATTAATTGAGAGCGGAGTAATGACAACGTATAAAGATCAGGACGATAGGAAAGGTTTTATTGCAAAGTTAAAAACCAGCAAAAAGCTAAATAATTTCGAGCTTAATTTGCAAACGAAAACCGGAAAAATCAAAAGAGTTCTTGTTAGTGCATCACTTGAAGGTGAAGAAATATTAGGGATGATATTAGACCTCACAGCTCATAAAAGTGCCGAAGAGGCGATCCGCGAGAGCGAAGAGAAATTCAGGTCTATAAGTGCAACAGCTCAAGATGCCATTGTAATGGTTGATATTAAAGGCAAAATTACTTATTGGAATGAGGCTGCGAAAAAGATTTTTAAATATACAGATCAAGATTTCCGAGAAAAGAACCTGCATGAATTTATTTTACCTTCTCCTGATTATGAAACTTATAAAAAAGGATTAGATAAATTTTTCAAAAACAGTCAAAGGGAATCAATAGGAAAAACGCTTGAAATGATAGGTTTGAAAAAAGATGGTACCGAATTTCCAATTGAACTATCCATGTCTGCAGTAAGTATAAAAGGTAAATGGAACGCTGTTAGCATTATCCGCGACATTACCGAACGTAAACTAGCAATAGATCAAATAAAAAAATCACTTAAAGAGAAAGAGCTACTGCTTCAAGAAGTACATCACAGGGTAAAAAACAATATGCAGATAATTTCCAGTTTGCTTAAGCTACAAGCAGGTAATATTGATGATAATAGGACAGTAGAATTATTTAAAGATAGCCAGAACCGGATAAAATCAATGGCGCTAGTTCATGAGAAATTATATCAATCCAAAGATTTTGCAACTATTAATTTTAATGAATATATTCAAACCATGGTACACAGTTTATTTAGGAGTTATAAAATCAGTACCAGTAAGATCAAACTCAAAGCAAATATTGAGGATGTAACCCTTAGTATTGACCACGCTATCCCATGTGGATTGATAATAAATGAGTTGATATCAAATTCATTAAAATATGCTTTTCCAAAAAATAAACAAGGCAAAATCGAGATTGGGCTCCATCAACTGGATACGGGTCAAGTTGAATTAGTTGTTAATGATAATGGCATTGGTATCCCGGAGAAGATTGATTTCAGAAACACCCAGTCCTTAGGTCTGCATCTTGTCAATCTCCTGGCAGAAGACCAACTTGAGGGTAAAATTGATCTGGATAGGTCTCACGGGTCAAAGTTTACAATCAAATTCGAGGGGGTGAGTTAACGGCTAAGAATCGCATTATGGTCGTCGAAGATGAAAGGCTCGTTGCCGAGGATATCAAAAAGACACTTGAAGGGTTGGGGTATGAGGTAACTTCAATTGCATCTGCTGGTGCGCAGGCTATTTCGAGGGCAGGTAACGATTTGCCGGATTTAGTGTTGATGGATATCGTACTAAAAGGCGAAATGAATGGCATTGAAGCCGCCAGCCAGATCCATTCAAAATATCAAATACCAATTATTTATTTGACAGCATATGCAGATGAAAAAACGCTTGAGCGTGCGAAAGTTACCGAGCCATTTGGTTATATAATCAAACCTTTTGAGGACCGGGAATTACACTCTGTAATTGAAATGGGACTTTATAAAAGCCAGATGGATAAAAGGCTCGAACGTGTCAATAACTTATTACGCTCGCTTCGAAATGTCAATCAACTTATCACTAAGGAAAAGAAACGTAAAAAATTGATACAGGGAATATGTGACAATCTTATTAAAAACCACCATTATCATTACTCTTGGATTATTTTACTGAATAAAGACAAGAGCGTAAAATCTTATGCTGCAGCAGGATTAGGAAAAGAATTCAAACCAATGATAAAGTTGCTTAAAAGTGGCAACTTACCAGAATGTGTATTAGAGGCACTTGAGCTACGAGATGTTATTATTAGAACAGATGTGGCTGAATGTGGAAACTGTCACTTATCAAAAAAATTCAGTGGCGAGGGTGCATTAACAATACGATTGGGTTATGGGGAAGAGGATTATGGTGTTTTGTGTGTTTCGATTCCCAAAGGATTAATTATTGACGAAGAAGAGTTTTCGTTATTTAGTGAGGTTACCGAGGATATTGGATTTGCACTCTATAAAATAAAGCTTGAAGCAGAGCATCGACGAGCCCAGAAAGAGTTGGTACGACTTTCAACCGCCGTGAAGACCTCAATAGATAGCATTATCATTAGTGATGCAGATGCAAAAATTATCGATGTTAATGAAGCGGCTTTGAAAATGTATGGATTTGAAAACAAAGAAGATATGATAGGTAAAAATTCGCTCGATTTTATTGCACCAGAAGATCGTGCAAGAGCCTTTGAGAGTATGGATGAAGTTAGGGAGAGAGGCTACCATGATAGTCGAGAGTATAATTTGGTTAATAATGATGGCAGTATAATTCCGATCGAAATGACTTCGACGATCATGAAGGAAGTCGATGGCAAATCCATAGGTCAAGTTGGGATCGTACGCGATATTACCGAGCGCAAGCAAGCCGAAGAGGCAATAAAAGAAAGTGAGATACGCTACCGTTCATTTGTTGAGAACGTCCCTGGCATTGCATTTCGGACTGATGTGAATCATAAACCAATATTTTTCCATGGTGCCGTTGAGGCAATAACAGGATACAAGGAGGAACAATTAGTAGAAGGCAACAGAAATTGGGACAGAATCATCCATCCTTCTGATGTACCAAGATTTAAAAAAAGTATAGAAAAACTATTTTCAAATCCTGCTAATTTTATTGAAGAAGAATTCCGTATCATCCATAAAAATGGCCAAACCAGGTGGGTCAATGGAATCATTCAGTATATCTGTGATGATTCGGGCAAACCAATCTCGTTTCAGGGGACATTATATGATATTACTGAACGTAAATATGCTGAAGAAGCATTAATAGAATCTGAGCAACGATTCAGAGCGATTTACAATAATGCGAACGACGGGATACTATTAACTGATATCGAGACCAATAGATATTATACGGGTAATGACACGATATGTAAAATGCTGGGTTACACTTTGGATGAACTCCAATCTTTATATGTCGTTGATATACACCCAAATAAAGATTTACCCTATGTTATAGATGAATTTAAAAAACAAATAAATGGAGAATTAACACTGGCCAAGAATATACCTATATGTACAAAGAAAGGTAATATTATCTATGTAGATATAAATTCATCCGATATCGTTTTGGCCGGTAAAAAATATCTTATGGGTGTTTATCGAGATGTAACCGAGCGCAAACGTGCAGAAGAGGTAAAGCGTAACTTATTCAAGGAAAAAACACGGGCCGAGCTCCATGGCTTTATAGTCAGTGCACTTCCGGTTTTCACGGCGAGTGTCACATCTCAGGTCAGAGATACTTTGGTTGCAACATTTACTGACCGTTTTGAAGAGACATTCAGGCCGAAATTTAATCATCAATTAGGCGAAGTATCCAATACCAAGGGGTTGGTTGAACCCGAAATTATGTACGAATTCTATTTAAATTGGATTTCAGAGTTTTTCTCCAATCTTGGTGTGATTATCAAAATTAAAAGTAATTGCCCAGATGCACATTTGGAATTCATCAATTGTCCTTGGAAAGATGACGCGCGCGGCAACCCGATTTTTTGCCTTATTTGCAGAGCTATGGTTACAGTGAGCTTCAATTGGACCGATCTTGAAGGTAGTGTCAATCAAATATCAAGTATTGCAGGTGAATCCGAATCATGTGTGTTCAATTTTCATCTTTTTAATTATCCTCAAAATTTGGAAAAAAAATTGAAAGGAGTGAGTACGTAAAAATGTGATCTTAAAGAGTTGTAAATCAGATTGAATAAGAGCAGGATAGAATGAATTCAGTTTCTTTTAAATTAGTATGCTAGGAAAAGTAACTGATTTCATTAGCGTCTATGGAATGGGCGCTACAATTCAAACTTCATCTGATCTTTTATAACTGCGAACTGCAACTTTGCCTAATATCTGACTTAAGGCCTAAATCCAAAGTAGTTGTGCCAATCCTCCTCTTCGCAACATCTTCTACACGCGCCAAAAGTCAGGCAAAGTTGCAGTTTATTACTTTGAACTTTGGATAGCTCGGACTTGCAAAACTTCACCTCTTTCATGAATATATTCAAGAAAAAAATTTAGAAATATAACAGAATGAATCCTAGGAAATGGATAGATTTCATAGCAAAGAAATTCAAAAAAAGGAAGTGATAAAAATGGTAAATGATTTCGTAAGGTTGCCATCTGGCATACCAGGTTTAGATGAAATGATCGAAGGTGGGCTGCCATTCCCCTCGAGCATTTTAGTGGCAGGAAGTGCTGGTACAGGCAAGACTACTTTTGCGCTGCAATTTCTATTCCATGGTGCAAATCGTGGTGAACAAGGTTTATATTTTTCTACGTTTAGTGAACCAACTGAATGGATGCTAAGGTTTACATCCAGATTTTCTTTCGTTGACCAAAAATATTTGGGAAAAGAGATAAAATATATCGATTTAGCCAAAGTAATAAAGTCTCAACCGCACAAGGTATTACAATATATTGAAGACCAGCTTGCAGATCATATGCCACAACGGGTCGTAATTGACCCAATAACAATAGTTGGAACTCTATTAGGAGCTGAATATAGAGAATTCCTGTTTGAACTGTCAACGAGCCTGAAGAATTTTCAGGTTGTAACTTTAATGACGGGTGAGGTCAGACCTGACGAGGATTATCCACTTGAAGTTGCCTACACATCCGATGGTATCATCATTTTATCGAATAGATACGAAGAGAATGGTAGACGAAGATTTTTAGAAGTTTTGAAAATGCGAGGTTCGGACCATATAACAGGTAGGCATATGGCAGATATATCTCAAGAAGGCTATTCGATTCAAGCTGGGCTATAACGAACGGTTTGAACTATTATACAAATATAATGTGAAAATACATATTAGAAACCCAATAACTTAAAAAATAATTGAGAGGATTGTTAATGCGAACTGGAAAGAATAATAAATTATTAATCAAAATTCTACAAAACATTGTATTATTCAGTATAGCAATTCTACTTGTCTTTGGTTTTTATAATCACGGGTACTTCTATAACTTTGACTTATCTTTAATGATTATTGTTGGTGGAATTTTCACTTATGCGGTTATTAAAGCCATCATATGGAGTGCTAATAATGCGTCTTCAAAACAGCAGGTTGATGGTGTGATGACGTTCAAGGATGATGAAAAGAACCTGATAATTCATGGTTTAAAAAAACAAATGACCCAGCCACTATTAAAAAGTCGGATGAAGGTCGGTGAGATCTATCTGGCGAAGATTAATATTATGAGTAAAAAATATTTCGCCAATTTAAAAATTACAGACATCATAGAAAAAAGCTTGGATGTATTGTCAACTGAAGACATTTATCGTGAAGGGTTCCACACTAAAATGCAGTTTAAAGATCAATGGATACAGAAATATGGGGCTTGGGACCCCAAACTGCGAGTTAGATTGATACGGTTTAATGTTGTTGAATAATCTAGACCCCCAATATTACTTAGTCATGAAAACAATAAAAACCGGTTTTTAAAATATCGCATTAAAACCTGTTCTATTATCTCACATATATAAAGCCCCAACCATCATAGAAAAAACAACATTCAATTAAGGTGATATCTCAAATGCAGCCAAAAATAATTACAACCGGACCTAAACATTCATCTTCTGTTAAACGAGAGCAAAATAATGGCAATAAGAAATTATTAGAAAAAGGTCTGAAATTTCTTGCACAAAAGGATTATGAAACTGCACTTTACTATTTTGACGATGTTATAAAGAGCGACCCAAACGATCAAAATGCGATTTTTAACAAAGGCAGAGCTTTAATTTTATTAGGAAAATATGATGAAGGTACGAAATGTTATAAGAAACTAGTTGATTTAGGTGAGAAGTCACTTCATAATAACCATCCACCCCCGTCACCGAATAACCTTAAAGAACATGAAGGTTACACAACTCAGATTGTAAATAGCAACAAACAATCAGTGGAAGTACCAATTGAATCTCGAGTAATAAATAATGATTATAACCCGAATATTTTTAATTTCGATGAATCAGAGGATAAAAATAGCGAATTGACATATGATAGAGTTATTACACTTTGTGATGAACTTTTAAGGCGGGATCCTAATAATATCGATGCATTATTAAATAAGAGCATGGCATTAGGCCTAAGAGGCCAATACGAGCTCGCGATTGAATGCTGTGACCAAGTGCTTGATTTCGAACCTGAAAATTATAAATCCCTAAAAAACAAAGCAATATTCTTTGAACAAATGAATAAATATGGAGCCGCGATCGATTTTTATAATAAAGCATTGAACATAAATTCGGATAACATTGATTGCCTGTTTGGGAAAGGTATGATCTTAAACCAACTAGAAAGATATAATGATGCGGTTATTTGCTTTGATAAAATCCTCAATATCGACCCTGAAAATCAAGCCGCTATTATCAACAAAGGGATATCTCTGGGGCACCTAAATCATCGGCAAGAAGCAATGGATTGTTACGATAAGATCATTGCCGACCAAAAAAATCGTATAGAAAATAATATCGATAGTTCCATTGAGACTGAAGAACTTGAAATTAACGATTTTGAAACAACCGTATTATATAAAAATAATAATAACGTAGCCATTGATGATTTAAATGAAAAAACTACAAGTTTTCAAAATCGGCAGAATAGTGGCCCTAATCTTGTTGGTAGTGAGTCACTCGAGTTTAAAGGTGATGATGCCCTAAAACCTAATTATATAGGTGAAATCCGCACGCAACAAACTGGTGACGAACCTAAACAATTTGTAGTGGATAGGTCCTTAGATGAACATAAACGTGAACTCAATGGAGTTATGAAATTATTACGTAAGCAGCGTGGTGGAAGCTTCTATTATGTTGTTGAAACTATAAAATTATTTAAAGTTAGTACTTTAATATTACAGACATTGATTCAAGATTATAATATGGATGGGGTCGTGGTGTGTCTGGATAAACCGCCTAAATATTATCAAAAAGTCTTAACGAAAAAACTTAATATTGATCATAAAATATATTTTATCAATACCTTATCCAATCTTGTAACTGATAATACACAAATCCACAGTAATTCCAATCCGGTAAAGGTACAGAGAAACCAAGATGTCTTTTTTTTGAATAGTAACAATATAAATCTTGACAATTTAGTTGAATTAATTGAAATCAGTATGCAAAAAATAGTGGAAAAATCAAGCGGTGAAGACCATTTTGTAATGTTCGACAATATTGCAGGGCTACAACCTTTCTACTCGATTAATAAAATTAAGAAATTTGCTAATAACTTTGGTGCTAGATTAAAAGAACTTAATTTGTATGGAATTGTTATGGCCCCAAAAGAGACCGTACATGTGAAGGTCAAAGATATAATCAAAGCCATTCCATCAATAATAACAAAAAAATTAAGAAATAATTAGAAAAATACAATTGTTTTTTAATAAATACAGTGGTAAGATGTAGCCATGTTGCGATTGATTTTTACAATAGTAGCAATTTTCGTAACAATCAATCAATAACAATTTTTTCAGTCAATCTCTGGCAATAAAATGCCAGTATCTGTTATATCGTACAAAATATAATCTGTCGGAATGTTCATATTACGCATTTTAATAAAATCAAATCTTCTTTCCCTTTTACCCGTATAGGGATTTTCAAGTTTCAACAATTTTATCGCCCCATGGGCAGAATAAGTCGCGATCTCGTTATATTCAACCCCAGCACCCTCATCGATAATAATAAGTGCTGTGTGGCCTCGTTTTTTTAATTTATACATTAAGTAGTCGATTCGATCTCTGAAATCTTTAAGCTTCATCCCAACCACAAATACACCAATATTATCCACAACTAACGTATCGATATCTTGAGGTAGTTCATAAAGCATATTAAAAAATACATTTTCATCTTTATTTGGGTCCTTTAACGGATATGCAACCTCTGTCTCTTCTGCACGCCGTTCAAAAGCTTCAATGATAGTTAACAGCCCATTTTTTAAATACTTAGTAATATTCCAGCCAAATTCAACACTTTGCTGTATCAAATCCTCAGGGTCTTCTTCGGTTGCAATAAAGGCGCATTTTAATCCCTGCTCACAACATGCTTTAATAAAATGTAACGCCATAATAGTCTTACCTGTACCAGCTTTACCTGTTACTACAATACTTTTTCCTTGTGGGTAACCCCCCACTAATTTATCTAATCCATTGATACCTGTAGATAATACATTCATATATCTACCTCCAATTAATCCTCTCTTATTTTTGAACTAATATTATATTTCATAGATAACCGTATTGATTATTCAATCCTCTATTAATAGAATACTTTTCTTTTTATTATTGATTATGAAAAAAACAGTGAAAACCGTGAAAAAAATCATAAAAATAATACTTCTTCTCCGAATTTAAAAACAAGCTTGAACCAATATTAACCACATTTCTAAAGATATTGAACAGCTAAATCCAAAATTTATAAACTGTAGAACCGAAGAACTTAAGAACCCAAGACGAGGGAGGCACTGTAGTACAGGTGCCTGTTGAGCCTATTTCAGATGAATCGCTGGATAAGGCTGAATCATAGTAAAATTTTGAATTTTTAACAATAAAAGCCGATAATAGTCTTGAGCAATCCGAAAAAAACCGGATATATCCAGACAAACGTTTATATGGGAAAACATTAGATAATATCAATTAGAACCTAAAATCTGGGGATTTAGGGTATAATAATTTCGTCTCTATTATGTGGGAGGCATAACAACCTATGGAACCTATCGGACATTGGGCACTAGGAGTAATATGTGGGACAATAATACTACTACCTTTTATTAAAGAGCGCTATATTTATAATTATAAAACCCAAAAATGGATATCTGTAAAACGGACGCGTATCCAAAAGAGATTGAATAAATGGGTAAGAGCCCGCGGAAAAAATAATAAGGAAGCTGAAATCATCAGCCATGAACTTCATCCGATAACTACCTCGAGATTCATGTTTTACCATTTCATACTTGCAAATCTTTGTGGCTTTCTCGCATTGTTACCTGACATAGGTCGGCTCTGGGGCGACCATCAGACCGACCATCAATGGTGGGCGGATATATTCTTTTTCCACAAGATTTTTGATACTATCTATTTAGGAACGCCCAATCCGATATCCTTTGCAACTTTTATAACAGGAGCTGCAATAGGGTTATGGATTATTGTTTTGACGATATCTTGGCATGTCCAATACGATAAAAAACCACTTGAAAGCGTGCTGGTTTGAGCCTGGTTTCTTTATATTGTTTAGATTGAACACAAAAAACTCTCGAAAAATTTCAATCCCCGCGGATTAATAAATAACCAGTCTATGAACCGGTCTGGGCCACCCTCAGCCATAAAATATGAAATGTCGTACTCTAATGAGAAGTATGACATAAATTATTTCATTCAGTATTGTAAATGATTTCCTATCATTTTTTGATGGCCTGTACAATGGTTAAAAATAAAAAAAAAAAGGAGAGTTTTTAGATCAGAATTCAACCTTAATTAAGGGCAACCACCTAATGCATCTACTTCATCCTGTAGCAATTGGATGATTGCGAGGATACAATCCTCTAATTCCTGTTGTGCAGTTGGATCTATGACCCAATCTGGTGGTGGTGTCTCTCCGTCTGTTTTCGGCAGAAGGTCATTGTTAAGTTTATCGATGGCCTCACAGAGGCTATCTAGATCACCAGCCTCGATTTTGTTGATAACAGCATCGATTTTATTTATTAGGGTTTTCTGATGGTTTTTATTGGAGAAGTCGTCGGAATCAAGATCGTCAATATAATTTTTCACGCTTTCGAGACTTTCTGCTAATGAAAAGTCCGCCGACACGATCTTCATATCATCCAAGGCATATGCCTGTGCTGTCGTATATCCAACCTCAAAATTCATCTGACCTATATTCGACGCTGAGGATTGATAAAACGGTGCATTTTGTGCAACCGCAACTGGAACACCATCAATTGAAAGGCTTGTGGTTTTCGCATCCATATCTATTGTCAATTCAAAATATTGGGAAACATCCGTAGTATAACTCACACCAATTCCTGAAGAAGCGTATAGGTCATTGAAATCGATAATACCGCTGCCCCTGAAGGCAACAGCTGCAACGATTAATGAAGATGAATCCCTGATTACCATTGGCCCAAACCAGCTTGGCCCTCCGCCTGATTGAACCAACCCTCTCCAGGTTGCAATCCATGTACCCGAAGTGGGAGGTGTCCCCGCCACAGTACCTCTTAAGTCAACACCACCAATACCACCCGTCATCCTCACTTCTACCGGTTGATTTGTGAGATCACCGATTGCAGATCTGACCTTGATGTAGCCTGCAGGGATATTTAAGGATATACTATCTCCTACGGGTGGACCTGGAAGGCTTGTGTCGGGTGGCGCGTCAAGAGTGTCGAGGTTAAAGTTGGCACGGAAAATTAACTTGCCTGAACATGGTAGAGCTACGGCAGGCTGTACTGGAAATAATACAGCAACGAATAACAACACCATTCCGATTACTAAGATTTTTCTCATTCGATATCACCCCCTCCCCCTTGAGAGTAAGGGAATATTGGTATTTTATTTCAAGGAAAATCGTTATGATACTTTTCTTCCAAGCCTGATACGCCCCACCTCGGCGCGTTTTTTATTTTGTTACTTATGGTTTCGATTTGTAGATGTGTATACCATTTCATATTTATATAAATTATCTATTAAAAATCAAATTCAAAAATAAAAAAAAGAGAGAATAAGTACCCGAATTCTCCAACTTTTGTATGAAAAAAGGAGGCTTTCGTTCTATTCTATTTATATCTGATAATTGTCGCAATTTAATGAGAAGATAAATGTTTTTCAGATTCCTCTCGACTACGATACCCAATCATACCGCATTATTCTCAAAAACATTAATATTTCCTAAATGACTTTTAGTTTGAAGTGTTTAAGAATTAAATTGATTATTTAGCCGTATTTATACCAATAAATTAATGATTGGTATCTGGAAACTAATAGTTTATCGTTTATCAATAAACGATAAATCCGTGTTCTTATTATTTGTGTAAGTTTTCAACATACTGATAATTTAGTCAACAAATCCAACCTAATTCTGCGTTTCTGCGT
>CBDVCJ010000092.1:0-12968 GCA_965372445.1 uncultured Thermoplasmata archaeon
CATAAGAAAAATAAAGGAGGGACGAGTGAAGTTTACGAATAGGGATTGACAAAAAGAACCTGGGATCAAATCATAATGATTTTTTTATTAGCTTAATTGAGTGTGATCATGGGGGTGATTCCAAACTTAATTTCTCAACTCCAGGTTCTTATCAATCCCTTTGATTCATAATTAATCCAAAACCCCGAAAAAATGATTAAAAAAGTAGGGGGAATAGGAGGTTCCAGTAGAAGGGAAAAAATTAATCTACTGAAAATTCCCCCTACAGTCATATGAAAATCCCATATGACAAGTAATATAATATCTTTAGTTAAATAAATAATTTGTGGTAATTTGTTTAGTGTGACTGCTGCAATGATTTAAGCTCGTAATTTTTTTTTTACTAGTATTATCGTCCAAAAACTTTAATTTATATCTTGGTATACCTCAATTTCAATTAATGGTGGAAAATTCAATAATTCCATATTCCAAGCCCAACCCGATTATATATAGACCAAAACTTATATATTAAGGTAAAAACTTTAAGTATGGTGGAGAACTGATTTAATAAATTTCATGGGTTAAAGTTGATTTGACCCACATGAGGTGGATTAATGGTCATTTCGAAAAAAATAATCGTACTTCTTACAATTTCAGTACTAGTCATTTCATTCCTTCCCACTGTATTTTCAAGTGGTACAGCTACAACCAGAAGTGCTTCAAGACAGAGCGATGACCTTCATGATGTAAAAGTATTTTTCCATCGCAGTGATTTCTATATGGATACCGAACCACCCACAACAGGTCAACCGCCAATATCGCTGTCGAATGGCGAAGAAGTTGAATTCTCGTTAATTCCGACGCTATTCGATAACCTTGAAGTTATTGGCAAAGAGACCGAGGCGACGATCAAGGGTTTCTGGGTCGATATTCAAGTGCAAACTTTTCTTGTTATTGGTGTGACCTCGATCACGATCAAAATTCTCGATAATACAAATGTCATCGCGGAAAATACTTTCTATTTCGATTCTAATTCTGATGAAGACGATTTTAAGATCCCATTTAAAAACCCTGCGCTTCAAAAATATACCTTCAATAGCGGCCATACGATCGGTGTGAAAATTAATGCTACGATTTCGGGAACGGGCGCACCTGTGGTTTTGACAGTTGATTCCAACTCTAATAATGGCTATCTACTCCTTACTTGCGATCAGATCACGAGTATAACACTAGGCGCATATGATTCTGATGATAATGCCGGCGAGTTCTATCCCAATTGGCCAGATTCTAAATCAGAAAAAAGAGTTATCACCTTCAAAGGCGATATTGTTGATACTATTGGTGCATATGACGTCGAGCTCGTCCAGGTCGAAGTTGTTGGTTTAACTGGTCGTGAGACTGCAAATTATATTTACGATGATGATTCGGATACCGGCTATTATGAATACAATTGGCCTTATGATAAGGGTATCGCACCCGGTAAGAAGATCTACAATGTCTATGTTACAGATAATACCGGTTATGAATATGAAAGGTCTGATACCTTCACAATGGCGGATTATGGTGTATATTTGGAATGTTCCAACAGTAGTAAATATGGATATCCAGCTGAAGATGTCCCATATTTGATCGATGTTTATAATATTGGCGGCATAACCGATTCTTTTGCGCTCAATGCGGAATCGGTTCCCTCTACATGGACACCCGGCCTGAGTAGGAGCGTTTCCAAATCATTAAGCGGTGGCGATAAAGAGACGATCACATTGACAGTCGCCATCCCCGAAACCGCCGCTGAAAACCAAGAATGTACAACCACAGTAACTGCCACTTCGAATAACGATAATGGTCAAAGTGACCGGATAGAGACACTCACAGTTGCCAAAGCGGTCTACAGCTTCACACTCGACGTCGATAAACAAAGTGCCAATATCGACCCCGGTGATTCGACCTTATTCACATTTACAATTACAAATGATGGCGATGGTCAAGATACCTATGATGTCTTTTATGAAGATGACGAACCTTCGGGCTGGGATTATGAACTATCCATAAGTGGTAATAGCATTGTAATTGAAGCTGGTAAGCATTATCAGGTAATTCTAAACGGTGGCGAGAATATAAACGCATTTTTAACGGTTAGTACCTCGGTCAATCCAAGTGTCAGCACAGTTACAATCACCTTGAAAGTGGAATCCGATAACATAACCGATCCCGGTGATAAGGTCAAATCTGAAACTGTAACGGTCACCACCGAAACCGGCCCGGGATTGCCGTTGACCTTAACCTCCACACCGACTGTCAGGACTGCCGATCCGGGCAGTAGTATTGACTCCAACAAGTTCATGGATGTGTATTTCGATCTTATTCTTGATAATACCGCGGTGGCGACGGATTATAATGTCACGGTCGATACAGTCTTACCCACCCCAAGCGGCTGGAATTTCGAGTTTTCGCAGGAGTCATTTACTTTGAGTGCGGGCTCGTCGAAAAGTGTGCAGCTGACCGTTTCGCTACCTGAAAGAACAATGTATAAAGATGACGGTTATAAATTTGCGGTTGAAGCCGAATATGATAGCCAGACGACCCCGCAACTGGAGCTTATTGTAAATATCGAAAAACTTATCGACGCCAAGCTCGAGACCTCGGAAACCGACAAGAAGATAGATTGGGAATCTTCTGCCGATTATCAGATAATCATCAAGAACTTAGGTAATGTAAAAAACGAGAAGCTCGAAATTATGTATTCCGGGTTGCCTCCGGATTGGAAAGCTGAATTATCCTCGACCTCAATAACCTTAGGCGATTATAATACCTCCAAATCCGTCACAATAACTATAACACCCGCAGATGATGTAAAGGCAAATGACGAAGCCAACCTCGAGGTTTTTGTGGAGACCACCGGGGGTGAACAGATAGGCGATTCGATCACATTTACCACAACGATCGAAAAAGATTTCTCGGCAGAACTGAGCAATTTTTTCAATGAGTTCTGGATTATTTTAGTTTTTGTTATCGTCATTATTGTTGTGACAGCTGTGGTTTATCGACGCATGAAGTGACCCTAATCCTTTTTTTAGCTAAATTCGGAAAGGCGATAGACGATAGACGATAGGCGAAAGTTCTTTGTCAACAACCGGGAGTCTACGGCAACTTGCTTCGCCAAGCTGCCTCGCTTTAAAAAATCCCTTTAGGCTTTTTTAAAGAGCGGGAGTATGATTGATGAAATGTCTTAGGCGGGAGTATCGGGAGTATCGATAGTCCTTTGTCCTAAGTACTGAGTCCTAAGTCCTAAGTCGAGAGTCCAAAGTCCAGTTTCGATATTCCCGTTACTCCCGGATTCCCGATACTCCCGATATATATTGCCTTATGTCGTCTCTCGCCTTTCGCCTATTATAATCTCTAATTCGCTAACGTCGTAAACTTCATATAAATTTACTACTTTAACTACATCAACCGATTCTTTTGGTGAACCCTTATGTTACCATTCCGCGAGATTTCTGTACTGGATCGAAATTCGGAAGCTTTAGGTATCCCGACAATACAATTAATGGAAAATGCCGGTACCGCTTTGGCGGATGTCATAATAAAAAGATTCAACTTACATAGAACTCCCAAAAAAATCCTGATGTTTTGTGGGTTGGGTAATAATGGTGGGGATGGATTTGTTGCAGCGCGTAAACTAGTAGAGATTACCAAATCCAAAATTGAAATTATACTAGCGGGCTCGCCCTCCAAGCTCAAAACCGAGCTTGCTCGCAACAATTTTAACAAAATCCATCGAAAAAAGTCGATCAAGATCACCCCTGAGTTAGAAGATAGAACCAAATTAAAAAAGTTAATTGAGAATTCCGACCTAATAATCGATGCGATGCTCGGGGCCGGACTTACCGGTGGGCTTCGTGAACCTTTTAAACTATATGTCAAGACAATTAACACGATCGCAGCTAACTTTAAAATTCCGGTAATTGCTGTTGACACGGCTACAGGTTTCGGTACATCCAATGTGATTAGACCCAAAATTACTGTAACTTTTCATGATATTAAATATGGTATGACCAAACGCAATTCAGGTGAGATAATAATCAAAGATATTGGCATCCCACTTGAAGCTTCACAGTTTACAGGGCCTGGTGACCTGCAAGTATATTATCCAAAATCAATGTCAGACTCGCATAAAGGCGATAACGGACGAATTTTGATCGTTGGCGGCGGGCCTTTCACGGGCGCGCCTGCACTTGCAGGGCTCGCGGCATATAGAACCGGAATAGATCTTGTACGCATCGCTACACCCAATAACGCATATCCAATAATAGCAGGTTTTTCACCGAATTTTATTGTACATCCTTTAAATGAAAATCATCTGCTTGTAAAAGATGTAAAGCCGATCTTAAAAATGATCGCTGAGGTGGATTGTGTAGTTATCGGGCCCGGACTTGGTGACAACCGTTCTACCAAATCGGCGGTACGAGCCATACTAAAAAGATCACCAAAACCCGTTGTAATTGATGCTGATGCGATAAAGGCATTAAGTGAAGATCTATCTGTTTTGAGATCCAATAAGAATATCTCTGGAGTAATTACCCCCCATTCGGGCGAGTTTCGAGTTTTGAGTAAAAGAACCTTACCCAAGGACTTAGCAACGAGATCGGAAATAGTACAACGCATAGCGAAACAACTTGATTTTACCATTTTATTAAAGGGTGCAGTTGATGTGATCTCTGATGGTGCGCAATTGAAATACAACCGCACCGGCAACCCAGGAATGACGGTTGGCGGTACTGGCGATGTACTCGCCGGGATCGTTGGGGCGCTGATGGCAAAAGGGTTAACACCCTATAATGCTGCGCGGGTTGGTGCGTTTATTAACGGCTGCGGCGGCGATCTAGCGTTTCAAGAGCACGGTTATTCAATGGTAGCCAGCGATATTATCGAGCAAATACCTATTGTATTACGAAAATTCATTAAATGATAATAAAATGCTAAAGAGAAGATAAAGATCTTCAACTAAAGTAGGATGTTCGGTTGAGGTTAGGAGGCCAGTTTGGTAGGAGGGTTAGGATGTTGGGCGCCTATCCAATATCAAACTTCATTACCAACTTCTTTGCCCAAGCTCCAAACCGGCTTCTTAACCATAACCGTCGAAATCTTGAAAAGATTTTGAGGGTCGAAGTAATTTTCAGGGAAAATTACCGAAACCGAACTTCATAACCTTTTTTTAGAATTTGGCAATAAATAATAGCAATAAAAACCAAAAAAAGAAATATAGTGTAATGAATATCTATGGTGATATAAATGGGAGTATTAGATGACATGGAGAAACTCGAAAGAACCGATACCACTACGACTCAAATTTTAAAGAATATCGAGGGTAATCAGCAAAAGATCATAGCGTTATTAGAAGAGGTTCTCAAAGAGTTAAAAAATAAGAAGTGAGGTTGAGGTTATGGCTTATTGCAGCAAATGTGGTGAAGAATTAACAGGTGCCAGGAAATTTTGCAGTTATTGCGGTTTTCCAGTTCCACTTGATATGGAAGTTGGAAGTACACGCGAATTTGAGGGCGAGGCTTTGGAGGTCGACCCATTATCCGAAAGCGGTAGTTTGGACGAATCTCGTCAAGGGCAAGAGCCCCGAGAGTTAGGTGATGCAGATATACCATCCGCGGCAATAATGGTAAATAAAAAATGTAACGATTGCGGCGTAAAATGTGAGACCAAATGTTTTTTCTGTAATTTATATGTGTGCGACCGTCATTCAGACCAAATGCAGATATTGGCAGATAAATCCGGGTTCGGTGATGTCGTCGTCGCGTGTGGTAATTGTTCCGACCTGAAACGCGATAAAGAACCCACGGAGGCCGAGGCCAAAGAGATGGGGTTCTTTTTCAAGGTCAAGCCCTATCATCAATGGACGATCCTCGAACGTAAATAACTGTATTTTCAGGTTATTTGAAGTGGGATCTGGAGTTGTTCGCGTTTGAGATGCAGGTATAGTTCAAAATAGCCGATCACTCTCGAGCCCAGCGAGGTTAGGATGACTTTATCATAATGGCAATTTCTATTGGGTATCCGTTCAACTAATTCTAACTCTTCACAGTAATTGCAGAGTTGTTGTAACAGCTCTTTTAAGGTGCGTGGCGAGTAACTGGAATTTAAAATGTTATTTATATATAATTTCTGGGAGGCGGACATCTTGGTTGATATTTTCGGCATCCATTCTCCTTCGGTTAAATGTATAAATCTCAGAAAATAGAAGATATTGGTTTTTAGTTTCGTAAAGTTGCCGTTCAACAATATATCGAGCAAGATCCGTTTCTGTTCTAAACTCAAAATATCCAAAATATAATCTGGGGTATTGTTATCTTTTTGGTATATTGTATTATCTCTAATAATAATATTGTTAAGCATTTCAGCCTGTAAAACTTCATCCCGAAACCTTTCACCGTAATCGGTCAAGCCCACAAAAGTTTCACCCTTCAGCCTGCACTTTGAGATCAACTCAAAATCTTCCGCTAACCTTTTCAAAACGTAGAAATTGGTGGTTGAATTAAAATAAACTTTGAGCTCGTTCCAGCGAATTTTAGGGCTGATCGAGGTTAGAAATGGCACCATGAATTTATTTAGCCATTTGAGTGAACTAACCCCAAGAGCTACTGATTTGGATAAGGTCAATCCTGATGTACGATTTAACCTGTTCATTGTTGAATAAAATAAACGCTTGATCTCAATTAAAGAATATTGTCGTAATAGAAAATCGTGGTCTTTCGCATTTTCGACTAGAAGAGCTCTAAATTTTGGGGTTGTACCTTCATTTGCAAATAATAGGATGACCTCGACCTTTTTGCCATTGAACTTATTTTCTAATCGTTTGTACCGTAAAAGTTGATCGAAACAGTGATGATATTTGGATTCGGAGCTGATCTCGGTCTCTAATTCAATTACTAGCACATTATTTTCTTCGGTTTCATAAATGAAATCCACTCTACCCTGAGTTGTTGTAATTTCAGCACCGATTTTTTTTAAGCTACCGAAACCTAGTGCAGTTTGAAGATATTCCGGTTCGTGCATTAATACCCATTGGACTATTGATTCTTTCATTGGTATACCCCATATGGCTGTCTATTGTATGCTATTTTAAGGTGGTAGGAGTTAGGAGTTAGGTTTTTCGGGAGCGTCGGGACTGCGGTAATGAGTTCCACTCATTACCTCGCATTGAAAATCCCTTCTGGATTTTCAAAGACCGGGCACGCGGGAGCGCGAACGGGAGTAACGAGAAAGGGTACCATACCCATTAATTTCGATACTCCCGATGGTGGTATTTTTACTCAGACTCCCGGGTTCCCGCTACTCCCGATAAATGATATTCAACACTAATGCCCCTATCACCTATTACCTAGAACCTAAAACCTATAACCTAACTAGCCACAACTCCCCAATGCAATTCTAAAGCCTCATTAGCTATATTGAATCTAAGAGAGGGGTTCACTGAAATTACTCTAAAAACATTAATTAAGTTGTATCGGCATTCCTAACTCGATGAAAAATCAGCATAAGATCTACAATACGCTCAAGACACAATTTGATCGTAAAGAAAAGCTACGCCAACAAACCTTTCAACAATCCAGGTCGATCGTAAATAGAGCAGGTGGGTTAATACGCAGGGTGCATCGAGATAAGGATTTAGCTAAACTTCAGAAAGGTGTGGATTTACTGAAGAAAGATGTAGACAAATTAAGAACGAGCTTGAAAAACCACCCCGATCTATATTATTCAAATACCGTGGAGATCGCCGAGCAGGAATTTTGTGAAGCTTACATATTTTTATCAATTTTGAAATCCGGATCCCTACCGGAACCCACCGAGTTAAAAACCACTTATAATGCATATGTACTGGGCTTAAGTGACGCCATTGGCGAATTTCGAAGAAGTGCATTGAATTCGTTGAAAGCCGGAAATTTTGACAAAGCCCATGAATTTTTAGAGATCATGGAAGATCTATATGATATATTGATCAAATTTGATTATCCATCAGGATTAATTGCAGTTCGGCGCAAACAAGATATTGCCAGGGGTGTGATCGAAAAGACGCGCAGTGAAATTGCAGTTATCGGCAGCAATAAAGAATTAATGAAAGTCATTCATGAAAAAATACCTTGATTAATAATAATTGATCTATGAAAAAAGAATTACAAAAAATATACATTATAGGCAATAAAATAAATGTAAGATTAAAAAAAAGCTTGAGGATTTTGATTAAATCTGGATAGTAAAAAATGACTGAAAATATGGTATATTACTTTTATAACACCACAGTTACAAAAAAATATTTATATACAAAATATATCTTATTACCTGTCCGATATGTGTAGGTGGTATAGGATGGGTAAAACTCTCTATAATAAATTGAAATGTCATAGAGAAATGATTGGTGAGGATGAGTATTATGCCCAATGATGATATAAAAACCCCAACTGACCGAAACTTTGAAAGCCTCGCAACTATTAATTTCGGATCATATGAAGATCAATGGATAGTTTTAGTGGATGGTATAGTTGTTAAACATGGTACCAATGAGATGGAATTAATTGCCCAAGCAAAAAAAGAATATCCAGGTCATATTCCTTTTGTCGTAAAAGTACCAAAAAAAAGTGAAGAATTTCTAATATAGGGTAGATCTTTTATGACTCTTTCTTTTAAATATACTTCTGTGACAATGACGGGAAGAACAAAACCAATAATACCCGTAATACTTTTTAAAAAGGGAGATGATATTAATAATACTGATCTTGGGGTAGGAGTGGGAATGCTAGTTGATTCAGGAGCTGATTATACATCTATTACTTATGGAATAGCTGAAAGTCTTGGTACTAATATTAAATCACTAAAATCAGGAACAACACATGGAGTCGGGAGAAGAGATATACCTTTAAAAATTGGTGAAACTACAATGATATTACAGAGGGGTGGCGAGGCTTATTGTTTTAACTTAGAGGTGCAAATTTTATCCTAAAAAGATCTTATAAGTCCACTTTTAGGTAGAAATTTTATTTTCAAACGATTTGATGTAACTTTTCGTGAAAGAAACCTTCGAGTAGAATTTTTAAAGAAAGTTAGCGATGATATCGAAAAAATTTCACCTATTACTCGTTAGACCTCTCTTATTTTGACTTTAAAAATAATCGGGAAGGTTTACTGTAACATTTTAAAAAGCGCGTTTCAAAATAGAATCATTTCAAAAAAAATAAAAATTAGATCAGGCTCTGCTAGCACGCTTTTTGACGACCTCTAGATTGTTTTTGGCATATACATAATCCGGATTGATCTTGATCGCACGGTTATAGCATTTCAAAGCCTCATCATATTTCTTGAGATTGAACAATACATTCCCTTTATTATTCCAAGCGGTCGAGAAATTAGGATAGATCGCCAGCGCTTTATTAACAACTTTTAAGGATGCCTGGTGCTTGTCTTTATTACGCAACGAGTTACCCTCTCTTATCAACTTGGCCAGGTAAAAGAATTTCAGATCGTGGTAAACGAACAATATAAAACTTAAAAATATTAACCCAAGCCCCATGCTTCTAAGAAGTTCTGCGCGGGTGCTGAATTCTGATACATTAATGCTCATTATTGGATAATAGCCCGCCAAGATCACCACGAACCCGATACCAAATAAATTCACACTAAGATACCCACCCTCGCGTGCTAGTATTATTGCACCGATTAAACAGATGGCAATCCCGACATACATGACGATCGTCGCGGTCCCTTCATCGAACCCTAAACCAAGCACATTAGTACCGGGCACGAGTAATAGTATGATCGCCCCAACCATAAACACCACAAAACCTTTAAGTTCAAAAACAAAGAATTCACGTAAATTTCCCATAAGCAAGATCAGACAAATAAGTGCAAGAATTCCCATTATCACTAATAAGATAGTTGTGTATTGGCCAAAGTTATCAGTCCAATAACTTTGGTCAAGTTCGTATAATAAAAGGAAAATTCCGAATAGGATCATGGTTATGATTACCATAATTTTTTTAACATCTTTAAGCATAGACTTTCCTTTTATCTCAGTTCCAGAGTCTTCTTCAACCATTCTCACCAACAGACCTTTAAATTTTAGTTGTATCAACCATTTATAATAGCTATATCATATGTGTATAACTTAAATATGAATAACCCTATTTAACATTTATTGTATTCGGGGATTGTTGTAGAGATAAACCCGTCATTCCGGAAATAGTTCGTAGAATTGGTGCGCTTCTTCGTCATCTTTGAAACAATATCGAATTTTCTTGAAATTACTGCGAAATTCCATTACCTCGCTCTTGGCCTTTGCCAGATCCATTTTGTCGATACAGATCTTTTTGAAGAACTCTGCGATCTCTTGCATTTCTGGTTCCTTCATACCTAACCGCGTTAGCTCCTGTGAGCCCAACCGTATCCCGCTGGGGTTGAGCGCGTCGTCGACATGGTCCCACGGCATAAGGTTCTTGTTCGTTATTATATTCGCCTTCTCCAGGTTCTCAACCAGCGGTCCACCGCCACCATTCTTTCGCACATCAACAGATAACGTATGCGATTCCGTGAACCCAAGATGCTCGCATTGTACCTCGAAGCCGCGTTCATAAAGAGCTTGGCCCAAGGCTTTGGCATTTTTAATTATCTGGTTTGCATACTCTGCTCCGAATTGGATATGTTCAGCCAAAGCCACCACCAAAGCCGCCATTGTGTTCAAATGGTGGTTGCTTAGCACCCCGGGGAACACCCCGAAATCCAGTTTCATTAAAAGTTCTTCTTCAGGTATTGGGGAGTTCTTCGGTTCTGCAAGTATCAACCCCCGCTGCGGGCCAGGCAAGGTTTTGTGGGTACTGCCCGTCATAAGCGCCGCGCCTTCCCGTATCGGGTCTTGGAACTCGCCGCCGGCGATCAATCCCATCACATGCGCGCCGTCGTACCACATTACTGCCTCGACCTCATCGACCGCCTCTTTTAACTCTTTCAAGGGTGTGGGAAATAGATATACAGATTGACCGAACAACGCAATTTTGGGCTTGGAGGCTTTGATAACCTTTTTGGCGCCATCGATATCGATATTCATGTTCTCCAGGTCCCACGGGTACTCGATAGGGTTGCACCCGCGTACACCCACCGCGCCAAACACCGCGGTGCTGATATGCGCACCGTCGGATACACCGACAGTTGTTATATTATTGCCAGGCTGCGCTAGTGCAAATAGTACGGCCAGGTTCGCATTCGTCCCTGAGATCGGTCGTACATCCGCATATGGAACTTTGAAAAGGTCCTTGGCCAACTGCTCCGCTCGACGCTCAACTTCATCCACAAATTCGTTGCCTTGATAATAACGCGCGCCTGGATGACCTTCGGCGTAGCGGTCCATGAAATCTGAAAGTATCAACTCGCGTGCCAGCGGACTTATACAATTCTCAGACGCGATCATTGGCAAACCGTTCGCAAATAATTCATGATGTTTCTTGACCATTTCTTTAGCAAATTTTGCATGCTCGATCATAGCCACACCCCAAGGCACCGTACGTTCATTGAGAGTTATATAATTTTTTAAAACCATTATGGTAAAATCCCAAACCCAAATTTCAAAATCCAAATGAAATCCCAATGGCAAAATCCAAAAAAGGTTTGGAAGTTGGGTTGCGGCTAGGAAACCGGTTTGGTAGTTGGGTTAGGAAGTTGGGCTATTAATTATAGCCTAACCAAACCTCTAATTTCCAAACTGGCCTCCTAACCTTAACCTTCGAAATCTTGAAAAGATTTTGAAGGTGAGGTAATATGCGCAGCAGATTACCATAACCGTCGTAATCCCGTAGGGATTTCGAGGGGGGATGTAATTTTCGTAAGAAAATTACGAAACCTAATTAGAAATATTATTCATATCTTCAAGCCTCTATTAGCATTATTTTGATTTTGAGGTTGGGATTTGGGATTTGTTTTGGATTTGGGATTTTGGATTTTGAGATTAAATTGCGATAGCTTTATTAGATAAAATTTTATAACGTTGCCCCTACATTGCCATATGGGGCCTGTAGCTCAGCTAGGTAGAGCGATCGGCTCTTAACCGATCGGCCAGGGGTTCGAATCCCCTCAGGCCCGCCATTATTTTTAATAAGAATAATATTAATAACAGTCAGGGATTCGAACCCCTAGGGCTAAATATGATTTGTTAATACCTTTTGCTTATTTAGCCCAGGAGCTAAAAATTCTTCAGATTATGACATACCGAAGAAGAATTTTTACCCCCAAGGCTCCGAATCCCCTCAGGCCCGCCATTATTTTAGGTGGTAGGTTTTAGGTAATAGGTGATAGGGACAGATGTCCTGAGTCCTGGAGTCCTAACTCCTGACTCCTAACTCCTCTCTTAGGTGGTAGGTAGTAGGGCCCGAGCACGAATCCAAGAAATTGGTGGCGCAAAGTTTATCTTACAGGTCAGCTATAACTTTTCAAGTCAAGGGCTTAGTGACTAATTACCAAAGGCAAAGACTGGTAATAAAACTGAAAATAATACATCTTATGTGAGGGAAAAATGAGTAATGACATATTGTATAATAGTAAAGAAACGTATGAATGGAAAAAAAATTACACATTAATTTTCTTACTTACAATATCATTAAGTTTTTTCTTCGTATCAATGTTCTTCTCATTATTATACGAACCAGGACATAGATCTAGATATTTCGAAACATATATTGCAAGGTTAATTCTTTTTATAAGTATGTCAATTGCTTTCGGAGTTTATATACCATTATTAATCCTAAATGCTAATCCGTTAATTATTACAAAAAAAGCTATTTATATTCCTAAAGCAAGCTTCATACCAGCAGTTTTTAGACCAAAGTTCAAAGATTATCAAAAAATAAATCTAATCTATATAAAGTCAATATATTATTTTAAAAAAAATAATATATTTATAATATTTTTTGAAAATGGATATAAGACAATGTTAACCGATG
>CBDVCJ010000093.1:0-12965 GCA_965372445.1 uncultured Thermoplasmata archaeon
TCTATCTTCTATCCTCTAACTTCCTTTTAAATAACTTGCCATCTGTAATCTCGAAACTGGAATCTCGAATCAATATATTATAATAAAATTCAGCGTATTCAGCGTACTCAGCGGTTTGTATGGGAGGTGGGGGTTCCGGCTCCCGGCTCCCGACGCTCCCGATATAAATCACTAAAATCAAAACAAGAGTATTATATTCTTAATCATCACAAAGAACTTATATTAGTATTTTCATTTAAGAAAAAAAGATTTGAAGGTTAGAAATAAATGATGATAATTGGCTTTTAAATCTTTTTTAGACCAAGAGAGAGGGATATTATGTATAAAAAAGCTATTGTGATTTTTTTAATCAGTTTAATAATGCTGATTAGTATTGGAGGTGCTTACGCAGATATCATCGAAAAAAAAGATGTTGTAATTTCACCTGGTGATGATGTAGGTGAACGCTTATTATGGGCCAATAAAGATGATGAAATTGATGTAAAGGTTACAAGCGATATTGAGGTTGATGTATATATTATGACAAGGGACGATTACTTGGACGTTTCGCCGCTCTTCCCTGATTATTCAAAAGCGAAGATTTCAAAGAAAGGCGTAACCTTTACCGAATTTACTTATACAATACCTGATGACCAATCATATTATCTTGTAATATATAATCCAAATGATACTGATGCTACTGTTGATTATGAGTACACTGATATTCTAGATGAAGATTTAGAAGAGCTGGGAGAAGCGTTCGGAATGGCGGTCGGGATGTGTATTGCCGTTGTTGTTATAATTATTGTTGTTATCGTGCTTATTATTTATCTAATTTTCAGAAAGCGCTCATCAACGCCCCCATCGCCACCCGGAGTATATCCACCACAGCAGCCGCCTTACCCACCACCGCAGTATCCGGGCTATCCGCCGCAGCAGCCACCCCCAGGCCAACCACCGGCACGACCCCCACCGGAACAGAAATGATGGAATTTTTTCCAATAGCGAGTTACTAGTTGAGTAAATAGCGACCATAATTGTAGAATATTATCAATATTACAAATACTACCAATACTACCAATAAAATCCTAATGACAAAATCCCAATCCAATTACTGAAGAACTTAAGAACATAAGAACTCAAGAATATGCCCAATGCCCAGGTACTTTAGTTCCTCGGTTCTTTAGTTCCTAAGTTTGTTGGCACTATTGGGATTTGGGATTTTATTGGATTATTTGGATATTGGTAGTATTGGATTATTATCTACTTCTGTCATTTGCACATTCACAAATTTAAAAAAAATTATTTCTTATATTGCCTTTGCTTGCGTCTCTTTCTCATTACAATTAATACCGCGGCAATATCGATAATAATTATTAATGCAATTAACACCCAAAACAATGGCTCTTCGATGAATGATCTTGAAGTTGGGGACTCTGGGTTATCGACAATAATGGTGACGTTATCTTGGGGTGAGTAATCTTCGCCATCATAAGATCTAACATAAATCTGATGCTCACCGTTTGATATTTTCGTAGTATCTAAAATAAATGACCAGATTGTAGTTCCATCGACAATATCCCAATCATCATTATCAATCCTAATTTCTATTCGTTGTATTGTGCCTAGTGGATCCGTGATTGTGCCATTGATCTCAACCGAGCCAGATACAATTGTTTCGGGTAATGGTGATGATATATCGGGGGTGGGTGGACCCTCTAATCCAGAAGTAATTAGTACCGGTTCCATCAAAGGATAATTATCTTGGTTGATGGAATAACCGATAAAATAGGAATCAATAAGATATGGGGTATCACCAATGCCATCCTTATCGTTGTCTGATCCATTATAATCAGACCAGTAATTACCACCTGAGGGGTAGGTATCGTTCCAGGAAGTCCGGCTAGATTCATCATAGGCTTGATTAAGATTATCAATGAAATTGTTGTGATAGATTATATTGTCATATGTATTTTGAATATTGATACCATAATACTTATTGTATGTAATATTATTTTCAATTATATTATTATGCTTAGAGCCAGGTCGAAGGCTAATGCCAGATTCGTTGTTCGATGAGATTATATTGCCAGTTATATAATTATTTAATGAATGATACAAATTGATGCCATCTCTTTGATTTGACGTAACAATATTGTCAGTCAAGTAATTTTTTGACGAGTCATCTAGAACAATCCCATGCCATTTATTTAATGATACTATATTATTATTTATATTATTGTTTGTAGATAAGTAGAGCCATATACCATGCTTATTATTGGATAAATTATTACTATCTATTATAATATTTTCAGAAAATGCAACTTCAATCCCTATATCAGTATTTTCAATTTCTAAATTCGTTATTCTAATATTCTTACAACTAGCGAGAATGAGTTGTCCAACTGAGATCCCATCAAAATCGATATCCTCTTGATTTGTAATATAATACAATGGCTTGTTGTTAACTGTATTATTAGTTGGCATATCATGAGAATTATAATTACTTTCTCCACTTCCTTTTATTGTGATCCCGTTATTAACGAAATTATTATTGTAAAATTTAATGCGTGAAGATTCAAAAATATATACGCCATTTACTTTATTTGAAAATATATAGTTGTCAACTACAAAATTAAATCCACAATAAAAAGAGATACCTGTCCCATTATTCAATGATACGACATTATTTTTGATATTATTGTGTGATGAAAGCCATTCAAGCTTGATGCCACGTTCATTTTTAGAAACATTATTATTTTCTATTATGTTATATTTAGATGAATGGCAAAGCCAGATACCATTTCCATTGTCCATAATATTATTGCCTGATAAAATGTTGTTTGAGGATTGGTAAAGCCAGATACCATATTCATTGTTAGAAATATTGTTGCTAGTCACACTAGTATATGTTGTATACGCGATCATAATTCCTATATTCGTATTATTAATAATGAGGTTGCTAACGTTTAAACCTGTACAATTAACGATAATAAGTTGACCAACTGGAATTCCGTCAATAACAATACTTTCATTATTTTTATAGTAACATATCGGTTTTCCATTTACTAAATTATTGGTCTGGATGTTGTGGGAATTATAATGCGCTAGTTCATCTCCCTCTATGAAAAAATCATTATTGACTAAATTATTATTTATAAAGTTATTATTTTCCGTATGGGAAACACAGATCCCATGAAACCTGTTTAATGATATGTGGTTACCCTCAATTATATTATCAATTGCGTTTGAATAAATATTAATGCCGTCATAATTATTTGAAATATTATTATTTTTTATAATATTAGTATTTGATACACTGGAAATATGAATGCCATATCTACTATTAAATGATATATTATTATTTTCAACTACATTGTTTTTAGATGAGTGGCCAACCCAAATTCCATGTCCATTCTTTGAATAAACGATATTATTATTTATCCTACAGTGCTCGATCTTGAAAAGTTTTATTCCCGTATCATCCCAATTTGACCCGCTATTTGTTATACCGAACCCCGTGATATTGACCCAATCCGCTTTTATATATACCACATCTCCGATACCACTGCCATTGATAACAGTAGACTCCTTATTTTCACCAATTAAATTTATTGATTTATAGATCTGAATATTCTCATAATAAGTCCCATTAAACACAAATATTGTATCACCATCACTTGAATCATTTATTGCATCTTGAATACTCGTATAATTACCAGCCCCCTCACCGCCAACATAAAGTGTAGTAGAGGCGCTCGCAACTTCCAGCCCAAAATTAATAACTCCCAAAAATCCTGTAAGGATAATTATACCCGCAATCACAAATGCCAAAACTTGTTTTCTCAGTGAGGGTCCCCCATCTGTACTTATTATTTCCGAATCTATTAAAAATACTTTATATCTTTCGGTCAAACTCTGAGTCATTGATGCAATTGACTTAAATTGTATTTCGATCTCAATAGCAAAATTCCAAGAGACAAGAACCAAGATCCAAACAAATCCCAAAATCCAAAGACCAAGATTCCAATAATATATATATTTGGAATTTGGTACTTGGAGCTTATTTGGTTCTTGGCATTTGGTACTTGGAATTTATAGAAAATTATACTGATCCTATTTCTTTTTCTTCTTTTTCTCTTTCTTTTTACGTTCCGCCTTCAATATCTTTTTCGTTTTGGCAATTTCGGCCTTAGTAACATTCTTAACGATCTCCGACATCTGCTCCGCGGTATGCTTGAACTTCTCGCCCTCTGCAGCACTGATCCACGCCAGCTGCAGCCTATTTTTATCAATGCCCCATTTCTCGAGCTTATCCCATAACTTGTTCACCCTTTTCTCGGTCTGGACATTAGCATCGATATAATGGCAATCCCCAATGTGACACCCGGATACCAGCACCGCCGCTGCGCCGTTCTCGAACGCGCGCAGCACGAATTTCTCGGCGACCCTCCCGGAACACATAGTGCGTATCACCCTCATCTCGGGCGGGTACTGCATACGGCTAACACCTGCAAAATCCGCGCCCGCGTAAGAGCACCAGTTACAGCAGAACGCAACGACTTTCTTGTCGGCATCCTCTTCGGTAATCGCATCGATCTCGGAATGGATCTGCGCGTCAGTGAAATGCTTCATTGTGATCGCTTCGAACCGACACTCCGCCCCGCAAGTACCGCACCCTGCACACGCAGCTTCGATCACGGTCGCTAATTTATTCTCTTTATCGAAATCAATTGCGTGATAGGGACAGACCTTCACGCACGCACGGCACCCTGTACATTTCTCGGGGTCGATATACGAAGTGATGGCTTCGACCGTGACCTTGCCCTTCGCCATCAGTATATTCGCACGTGCGGCCGACGCGCTCGCCTGTGTCACACTATCCTTGATATCTTTCGGGCCCTCGGCACAGCCGCACATGAAGATGCCGGGCGTGGGCGCATCTACCGGCTTGAGCTTCGGATGCGATTCCATGAAAAAACCGTCGGCGGTGCGCGATAACGTACATAATTTTTGGATGACATCGCTGTCGGGCTGCGGCTCCATACCTATTGATAGAATTACAAGATTGGCCTCGCGGTGGATGAGCTTGCCCAGATCGGTATCTTCGACCGTCATTTCGAGATTATTGGTCTTCGGGTTCTCGAGCACCTCGGCCGGTAAACCCCTGATGAACCTCACACCCTCGGCCTTAGCACGCATATACAGGTCTTCAAAACCTTTGCCGAACGCGCGGATATCCATATAGAATACCGTAATTTCGGTATTGGGCCAGTGCTCTTTAATTAAAAGTGAATCCTTGATGGTGTTCATACAGCACACATTGCTGCAGTATGGATTGCCTTCCTCGTCGCGCTGCGCGCGCGAACCGACACATTGGATGAACGCGACCTTTTTAGGGACTTTATGGTCGCTCGGGCGTATCAAGTTGCCGCCCGAAGGCCCGCCGGCATTGATCAACCGTTCGAATTCAAGTGACGTTATCACATTTTCGAAGCGGGTATAGCCATAATCATCGAGCGCCGTCGGGTCGTAAACACCCGCGCCCGTCGCCACAATGATCGTCCCGACATCCAGCTCGATATCCTCGGGGTGCATATCATAATTAATGGCCTTTTTCTCGCAGACCTTTGCGCATTCACCACACGCGATCGGGTTATTACCCAGACAATCTTCAACATTGATCAAATATGTTGAGGGTACTGCTTGCGCAAAGGGTGTATAGATTGCCTTGCGTATCGCCAGCCCCACATCGAACTCGTTCGGTTTGCTGACGGGACAGACGTCAGTACAGTCCCCACAGGCAGTACATTCATCAGTTACATATCGCGGCCTCTTGTGGATCTTGATCTTGAAATTGCCGATATATCCACTGACCTCGGTGACCTCGGAGTTCGTGATCAATTCAATATTAGGGT
Organism: uncultured Thermoplasmata archaeon; assembly: GCA_965372445.1. GTDB lineage: Archaea > Thermoplasmatota > Penumbrarchaeia > JAEHCK01 > CBDVCJ01 > CBDVCJ01. The sequence continues at coordinate 5,898 of CBDVCJ010000093.1, forward strand.
GCCTACCGACATCCGACATTTTCGGTGCCAATATACAGATCGAGCAATCCATGGTCGGGAACGTCTTATCGATCTGCGCCATCCTCCCGCCGATACTGGGATCTTTCTCCACCATATAGACCTTATAACCCGCATCTGCAAGATCCAAGGCTGCCTGAATACCGGCGACACCACCGCCAATAATGAGCGTTTTACGTATCACAAGTACCTCCGTTTCGATCTGGGGTTTAAGCAGCCGCGCTTTGGCAACCGCCATTTTCACCAGATCCTTTGCCTTATCCGTCGCGCTGGCCTTATCGTGCAAATGCACCCACGAACAATGCTCGCGGATGTTCGCCATCTCGAACAGGTATGGGTTCAACCCGGCATCGGCACATGCCGCTCTGAAGGTCGGCTCGTGGAGCCTGGGCGTGCACGAAGCGACTATTACACGGTTCAATTTGTGCTCCTTAATATCGCTCTTGATCTCCTCTTGACCCGGGTCGGAACAGGTATAACGATTATCTTTTACAAGCACCACACCTGGTAAGGTCTTAGCATATTTCGCAACGCGTTCGCAATCCACAGTACCTGCAATATTCAAACCACAATGGCAGACATAAACCCCGATCCTCAATTCAGTTGGTATTTGGTCTACCCATTCCTGCTCATCATGCTCCTCTTCAGGCACTGTTGCATTAGCGGCTTCCGCTTCTTCAGGCATTAATAATACCTCCAATGGATTATTAGTCTAGGGAGTCTTTGGAATCTGTATAGTTGCGTGTTGTGCGTTATGTGTTGTGTGTTTGACGATAACGATCGGGTCCTAAGTCCTTGGCCATATAATGCCATTTCGTCCTAAGTCCTTAACGATTTATTGCCGTATCGTCCGAGGTCCTGTTCGGGACTGCGGTAAAGGAACTTCGTTCATTACCTCGCCCTAAAAAACCCTTCGGCTTTTTTACGGCTGCGGCAACTTGCTACGCCAAGTTGCCTCGCATTTAAAATTCCTTCGGAATTTTAAAAGTTCGGGCTCCGGACACAGGACTACGGACACCGGACTCCCGACCTAAACTCACAACTTAATAGACTCGCTAAATTCTCCAGACCATCGTTTGATTTTATAAATTCATAGCATTTGCTAGAAACACTATGATATCTTCAACCTCAATATTGATCTTGGGTTCAACATACTCATTTGCAGTATAACATTTTAGGTGGATCTTACATTTCGGACATGAGGTGATCAATTTATCCGCTTCCGTGCTCTTGGCGGAGCTCAATTTCTCGGTACGGATCTGTTTGGAGATGCTATCACAATTCACCCACGAGCTCACCCCGCAGCACAAAGATAGGTGACGGTTACGCTCCATCTCGACCAACTCCACGCCTGGGATGGCATTGATGATATCGCGCGGCGCATCATACACTTCAGCAAACCGTCCCAACCTGCACGGGTCGTGATAGGTGACTTTCACTGCCGATTCCGGTTTGATATTTTCAAATTCCAATTCGCCATTCTTGATCTTTTCGGCAATAAATTCTGTGATATGCATAATTTTAATACCCGCCTCATCCCAAATGCTATCTGTATTGCCAAAGTATTTCGGGTATTCATATTTTAGTGTATAGAATCCCTCCGGGCATGTTACAATTATAGTGTCTATGTCCAATTTTTTAATATTTTCAATATTCAATAACGCCAATTTCTTAAATGTCTCGACCTCACCGGTCCATAACGCATCGTGCCCGCAGCAGCGCTCCTCGCTCGAAATTATTGGGGTTATCCCTAAACTATTTAGTATTTTGATCGCCGAGCTTGTGATATCGGTGCTTTTTACTTCGATGTCATTGAACATGGTGTCGAAATAAGGCGCACAGCCCGTGAACAGCATTATCCCGTCACCTTCAACTTTCCTAAGCGGCTCGGTCTGAAACTTCAAATTTTCATAAGCTTTGGTCCAATCCAACCGGTTCTGCTTGAGCTTCGGCGTGCTCATGAGCCGCATTAGAGATTGCAGCATGCCGCTATGTGTGCAGGTGGCCAAATTACCGACCTCCATGGCCTCTTCGCGCACCGCCCTAATAAATTCAGGGAGCTTCACACCCGACCGGCAGCGTACATAACATTGGTTACAGGTCAAGCATTCCCAGATATCGGGATCGTTGATCACATCGTCTTCGAAATCCAAAGCGACGCGTTTCACCATCAACCGCGGTGAATAATCCGGTTTGTAATCCGTTATCGGACAGTTGCCCGTACATTTACCGCATTCCAGACAGTAGTATGCCTTGGTATCTTTGAATGCTTTTTCAAGATTCTTTTTCATGTATCTATACCTTCTACCATTCCTCTTCCAAGAACCCTTGAATCTTAAATTAATTTTTAAAATTTTTCAAACTAACCTAATTTTAGAACTGCCGGGCATTTTTGGTGAACAATTATAATCTTATTAAATCTTTCTACCAACCAAAAATTCTATAGTGCTTAATTTGTCGAAATTTGACTAGTAGTAAAAGAATAAAGCAAGAGGGCTTTTATATTTGTATGCCCTTCCATTTTTTTTATTTAATGCATCATCAGTGATCAACATAATCACACAAGCTTGTATTTTAGTCTCAAAATAAAAAAAGGAATTATTTTATATCACTAACTTTATCGTTACTTAATGAATATTAATCGCTCTCTATAAATATATAACAATCTTAAACTTCATTTTAAATTATATTGTTATATGGTCGTTTGGTTAGTGACTTCGTTTAATTCTTGGTGGTAGACGAGGAGATCTTACAGGTCGCTGCAAAGAAGATGTTTCTTGGCCATTTGATGAAGTTTCTGGGGGTTGGTTTGAATACTCATCTTGAGTAGTATGAGGACGTGTTACCCTTCTAGCTGCAATTACCGGACCTGCGTGGGGAGGCGACTCTGTGTATGAACTTTCTGGATTTATCTGATTAACTATTGCATTTTGCCTCGCTCTCTTTCTTAAAACAAATAAAAACAATATAATTAATATTATAATAATGATAATTATAATAATTACCCAGAGCCATAATGAGGCATCTTTATTATCTTCACCTGTAGATTCTACAGTAATATCTATATCATTTGTTGAGGTTGGTTCTGCTCCAATTTCATTTAATGAACCAAAATATATACTATTGGGTGGCGTTGCTCTATCCGAAGCTTTGATATAATATTCTATATCTGAAGTTACAGTTTCGGCTGGTATTGTTGCAGAATAAGTATCTTCGATACCAACCATTAAAATTAAAGAATATGTTGCCTCGTCTTTTTGTTTATAATATACGAAAACATCACCTACTCCACTATGTTCGTCCGTTACTGTTGCGGTTATAATAATCTCTTCACCTTCTTTGACATTTGTTATTGATTGGTGGTATATTTTCGGTGGCACAATATCTATTTTACATTTTATGCTTGCATCTCTAAAATTCCCAGCCCGATCATAGGCACGCACTGTCACAGTATGGATCCCATCAGCTTTGAGGGGTAGTGTATATGGGCTAGATTGTTCAGAAAATTTGCCGTTATCTATTTTAACCTCATAATGATCTATTCCACTGTGCGAATCATTGGTAGAGAATGAAATTTCAGGCTGATTGTTTGAAGTCCAATTACTCGGTGTTACAACTGGTCTAAACTCCTCCGGTTTAGTCGTATCAATATACACATCCAATGTAACTTCTCTATAATTCCCCGCCAAATCAAATGCAGAAACAGTTACGGTATGTATGCCATCCGTTTGTGGTGGCATAGTATATGGACTATATTGTGAAACAAAATTGCCCTCGTCTATTTTAACCTTATAGTCATCGATACCACTAGTTTTATCTGTGGTATAGAACGAAATTTTGGGTTGGTTATTAGAACTCCAACCGCTAGGTTCCATGGTAGGTACAAACTCTTTCGGCGGTGTTGTGTCAATTGATACTTCAATGTCTTCATCTCTATAATTGCCAGCCAAATCATATGCACGTATAGTAATCTCATGAATCCCATCATCTTGGGTTGGTAGATTATATGGGCTACTTTGTTTTGTAAAGTCACCGCTGTCAATTTTAATTTCATAATGGTCGATACCACTCGTTTCATCGGTTGTCGAAAATGTAATTGTTGGTCGATCTTCTGTTGTCCAACCATCTGGATCAACTGTCGGTTGGAAACTTTCTGGTTCTGTGGTATCGATCTTTAATGTCCAATAATTACAATATGAGCCCCAATCGTCATTGTTATCTTGTGTCCTAACTTTCCAATACAAGATACCCTCATTAATCTTTAAATAACTTGTACCCATTGGAAATTGCCAATATTGATTTGATGAACTTTGCTCTCCGCTATTATAATTAATACTACCGAATCCTTCATTATTATCGATTAATACTTGAAAACCATTCTGCGTACCGTCTGAATCAATAAATATCCAACTAAACTTAACTGTATTGTCATTAATCCAAACATCATTTTCCGGTGCTATTAAAATCGGCATATCCGGTATAGAATTAATTTTTATAGTTATATCTTCCAGTATCGGAGTATTATTGCCTAAACTGCTTAAATAAGCTTTATACTGAATATATCTATTATTATTATGACCTGACCAAATATTAGATCCTGAAGAGGTATAGTAAGATCCAGTTGTTCCATCAGGTCCAACAAAATCCTTTGTCGATAAACTTGTAGTAGCACCCGCGGCTCTTAACTGAAACTTTAAATTGGTATCATCTGGATTAGTTGCAGTCCAAGTCAAGGTTTTCCATTTAATATCTGTATTTCCACTGTCTAGTGAATGAGATATTAATGTCCCTTGAGAGAAATATTGGCTGTATGAAACATTAATATTTTTAACAATTGGGACACTTAATAACAAATTGGATGTGAGATTAATTTTGTAATAAAAATCTGATCCCTTCCAATTAAGGGTTGATAGGTCTATGGGATTAGCTCCGTTAACTAAAATGTCAAGATTATTTAAAACACCCTTAGAATCGTACCAGTTAAGATTGTCCTGTGAGAATTGAACTTTTAATCCCGTACCTGACGGGATAGATACATCATAATTAAACGAATTTATCAACGCAGCATTCTGTCCCGAGAGTAAATTAACGGAAATTAGTTCACCATTTGTAAACTCCACATTACCTGAACTATCTGTTTTAATCAGCCATGTGTCCCCCAATCCAGTACCAAAAGTCTCTGTTTGACCAGTAATGATATATCCACCATCAGAGGTTTGTTGCACTGACTCACTATCATCATTATTGCTACCGCCAAACGTTTTATCCCACTGTTGATTACCTAACGCGTCGGTTTTAATCAACCATGAATCATACCCGCCAGCGCCATAAGACTGTGTGGCCCCACTAATAATGTAACCGCTGTCTGAAGTCAGCTCAATTGACCTCCCGTAATCAGAATTACTACCTCCAAATGTCTTATCCCATTGTTTGTTACCTAACGCATCGATTTTAATCAACCATAAATCATTCTCACCAGCACCATTATACCATGTCGTTCCAACCATTATATAACCGTTGTCCGAAGTCTGCTTGACCGAATAACAGTAATCATTATCACTCCCGCCTGGATACGCCCATCCCCATTGAAAATCACCAGAACTATCTGTTTTAATTAGTAATGCATCAATATCACCAACACCATAAGAATCAGAAAACCCAACAATTATATAACCATTATCAGAAGTCTGTTGGACTGAAGACCCCTCATCTAAATCGCTACCGCCAAATGTCTTATCCCATTGTTTATTACCGGAACTATCAGTTTTAATCAACCATACGTCAATGTACCCGGCGCCATAAGAATATGTACCTCCTGTGATAATGTAGCCGGAATCCGAGGTTTGCTGGACTTCACGACCCCAATCGTAATCACTCCCACCAAATGTTTTATCCCATTGATAATTTCCCGAACTATCAGTTTTTATCAGCCATACATCACTCAAGCCAGCGCCATAAGACCATGTGCACCCACCAATTATATAACCACCATCAGATGTTTGCAGGACTGAATTCGCCCAATCGATATTACTCCCGCCAAAAGTATTATCCCACTGTTTATTACCATAACTGTCAGTTTTTATCAACCATACGTCTATATCACCCGCTCCATAAGACTCTGTAGATCCACTTATGATAAAGCCACCATCTGAGGTCTGGCGAATTGAAAATCCATTATCCTCCTCACTTCCACCGTAAGTCTTGACAATTTTTAACAGTTTAGCTTCACCTGTGACAGTATCTACAATAACATTCTTTTTAAAACTGATTTTTGTCTCGTCATTAAAATCATCTTCAATGTATTTCGTTTGTAAAGCTAGTTTTACATTGCCATTTGATGTAGCTACAACATTATTTAATGTCCCTGCATTAAAATCCGCTTCTGTTGTATCTTTCAAGTTCGATCCCGCAGAAACTTCATTTAATATTTTTATTGGATCAATAGGAATAATTTGTATGACCGACATTATCAATATAATTACTAAACCTATATGGCACATTTTTTTTAAATTATTCAATAACATAATACCTTCCCCTTTTTTTACACTTAAAGTAATATGAAAATTATTTTGAATATTTCATATTATATTCCTTTCCCCCACCTCCCAATGATTTCAATCAGAATATAATATCTAAACTACCTTTAGAATATTTAATAATTTCGTTCATTTCTAAATATTTTAATTTTCCCTATTGACTTACTCTTTTCAATTCATAGGGTTCGGCCCTAACTTATGTACCAGTTCAACAAACTCTGTAATATTTTCCGCAAACAAATTACCTTCCGAGGCCGAGACCCATTGCAATCTCAAACGCTCTTTGCCCAAGCCGACAGTATACATAAGTTCATGTACCTTTTCCACCGTTTTTTCGGCCTTGAGGTTGCCGGAAATGTAATGACAATCGCCGGGGTGACAGCCCGAGATGATCACACCATCGGCTCCTACTTCAAATGCTTTGAATATATAAGATGGATCCACACTTCCGGAACACATAACCCTGATAATTCTGATATTGGTTGGATATTGAATTCTACTCACTCCCGCTAGG
>CBDVCJ010000094.1:0-12961 GCA_965372445.1 uncultured Thermoplasmata archaeon
CACACTGCTGTCCGTACGGGTTGCCGTTCGCATCGGTATAATCCAAGGTAACATTGTTGGTGAGCACCGTCGTGTCAGGTGTACCGACATCGACTTTCACCTTGATATTAATGTAATATGTACCAGGTGCAACATTTGTGAAGTGCCAGGTGTAGGTGTCACCTGATACTGATGTATACATCGGAGTCGATGATACAAAGGTCGTGTCTGCTGGAATGGTATCTTTCACCCAAACATCCTTAGCGGTTCCAGTTCCGGTATTCTTGTAGGTGATGTTGTAATTCAACTCGTCATCCGGATCTGCAGTGGCTACATCCACAACTTTATCGATGCTCATTATCGGAGCTGTGACGGTCGTGGTTGCTGTATCCCACTGGGTTGCATAAGGTTGGTTACCATTAGAGTCTGTATAATCAAGTGTAACATTATTAACCAGAATAGTACCATCCGCGGTGCCAACATCTACCTTGACCTTAAGTGTAATATTATACGTTCCAGCTGCTACATTATTGAAAACCCAGGTATATGTATCACCAGATACGGAAGTGTAAGTTGGTGTGGCGGATACAAAGGTCGTATCGGCCGGGATCGTATCATTTATCCAAACAGTCTTGGCTGTTGTACTTCCAAGGTTCTTGTAGGTGATCGTATAAGTCAACTCATCGCCGGGATCGGCGTTCGCCATATCAACATCTTTGTAAATCGTCATCACAGGTGCAGCTACAGTTGTGGTAGCGTCATCCCATTGGGTTGCATAGGGTTGGTTACCATTAGCATCAGTATAATCCAACGATACATCATTTGTGAGCGACTTACCATCCGAAGTGCCAACATCGACTTTTACCTTTAGCGTTATATTATAGGTACCGGGTGCCACATTCGTTAAATGCCAGCCGTAGGTATCGCCACTCACCGAGTCATAAGCCGGTGACGCCGAAACATAAGTCGTATCGGCGGGGATCGTATCGTTCACCCAAACATTCTTGGCATCGCCCGTACCGGTGTTCTTGTATGTGATCGTGTATGTAATCACATCACCAGGCGCTGCAGTACTTACATCTGCGACCTTCTCGATCGTCATCACAGGTGCAGTTGCGGTCGTTGTTGCGGTATCCCATTCCTGAGGTAACGAATTGCCATTTGCATCGTTATAATCCAGTGTTGCATTATTTACCATAGAAGTACCGTCGACAGTACCCACATCAACAGTAACTTTCAATGTGATATAATATGTACCCGGCGCGACATTCGTGATATGCCAGGTATAAGTATCACCTGATACGGATGTATAAACCGGTGAGGAGGATACATAAGTTGTATCCGCTGGGATCGTATCTTTGATCCATACATCCTTCGCAGTCCCGCCGCCGTTGTTTTCGTATTTGATTGTGTAAGTCAACATATCTCCCGGATCTGCAATACCTGAATCGACCGTTTTGGTTATCGTCATCACAGGTGAAGTACACAAAACTTCAGCTGTGTCTTCAATAGTGCCATAAGGCTGGTTACCATTAAAATCAGTATAATCCAGGGTTGCCTTGTTGATCAATTTTGTTCCATCAGGGGTACCCACATCGACCTTCACATTAACAAATATCTGATAGGTACCAGTGACCACATTTGTGAAATGCCAGGTGTAGGTATCACCAGAAACAGAATCATAAGTTGGGGTCGCATTAATGAAAGTCGTATCTCCTGGTATGGTATCATTGACCCAAACATCTTTGGCAGTACCAGTCCCGGTGTTCTTGTAGGTGATCGTGTACAAGATCACATCTGCCGGATCGGCAGTACTCGCATCAGCGACCTTAGTTATCGAAAAGTCAGGCGCGGTTACAGTTGTAGTAGCATCATCACTTTCTTTCGGGTACGGTTGGTTGCCATTTGCGTCTGTATATTCTAGATCTACATTATTTGTAAGAACTGTACTATCTGTAACACCCACATCAACTTTGACCTTGAGTGTGATATTATAGGTACCAGCCGCAACGTTAGTGAAATGCCAAGTATATGTATCACCAGAAACCGAGGTATAGGTCGGTGTCGATGATACATAGGTCGTATCGGGATCGATCGTATCATTGATCCACACATTCTTTGCAGTGCCAGTCCCGGTATTCTTATAAGTTATCGTATATGTCAGCTCATCGCCCGGGTTGGCCGAGCTTTTATCTACATCTTTCTGAACTGTCATTATAGGTGCGGTTATAGTTGTTGTTGCATCATCACTATCTTTCTGGTACGGTTGGTTACCATTTGCATCAGTATATTCTAGATCAACATTATTTGTGAGCGTTGAACCATCAGCAGTACCAACATCCACTTTGACTTTCAGTGTGATGTAATAAGTCCCAGGTGCAACACTTGTGAAGTGCCAGGTATATGTGTCACCAGATACAGAGGTGTAAGTTGGTGTAGCGGATACAAAGGTAGTTTCAGGATCGATCGTGTCATTGATCCAAACATTTTTTGCATCGCCAGTTCCAGTGTTTTGATAAGTTATCGTATAAGTCAACTCATCGCCCGGATTGGCCGAACTTTTATCCACATCTTTCTGAACTGTCATCACAGGAGCGGTCACAGTAGTTTCCGCAGTATCCCATTGAAGTGAATACGGTTGGTTCCCATTTGTGTCCGTATACTCAAGAGTCACATTATCGACAAGTTTAGTACCGTCAGGCGTACCAACATCAACAGTTACATTAAGGGTAATGTAAAAGGTTCCGGGAGCAACATTTGTGAAATGCCAGGTGTAGACATTTCCGGATTTGTAATCATAGGTTGGGCTGGAGGAATGATAGGTCGTATATGATGGTATGGTATCGTTGATCCATACATTACCTGCAAGACCTGTGCCAGTATTTTCATATTTAATTGTATAGGAGATCATATCGCCGGGATTGGCAGTGCTTAGATCGGCGTCTTTACCGATCGTCATTATCGGTGCAGTGACTGTCACTGTCGTTGTATCCCATTGTGTATCATAAGGCTGATTGCCGTTCGCATCGGTATAGTCGAGTGTAACATTATTCACAAGTTTCGTACCGTCACCAGTGCCGACATCCACCTTGACCTTGATCGTGATATTATAGGTCCCAGGTGCAACGTTCGTGAAATGCCACATATAGGTGTCGCCTGAAACAGAATAACCCGCAGTTGCAGACACAAAGGTCGTATCTGCAGGGATGGTATCGTTCACCCAAACATTCTTGGCATCACCCGTTCCGGTGTTCTTGTAAGTGATCGTATATGTAATTTCGTCGCCGGGATCAGCCAGATATGAATCCGCATCTTTACTGATCGTCATTACCGGAGCAGTAACGGTCACATTCTCCTCATCTTCCTCTTCTGGATAATCCACACCCGGTGGCGCTTTATAATTCAATGTTACTCCATTTGATAATATAGTACCGTCTGGTGCTCCGATATCAACTTTCAATTTTAGCTCGATCGAATAATTGCCGGGTGTTACATTCGTCAAGTGCCAGGTATATACAAGTCCAGACTTGGATGTATATGTTGGATTGGATGAAAAATAGGTGGTGAATCCTGGGATCGTATCATTGATCCAAACTTCACTTGCAGTTCCAGTTCCGACATTGGCATAATAGATCGTATATGTGATTATATCGCCCGGGTCGGCTGTGGATTGGTCGGCAACTTTATCTAATGTCATAATTGGTGCAATAATATCGGTCACCGCCCAATCATATTTCGCGGGATACCATTTATTATTGAAATCGCTATAGGTCATCTCCACAGTATTATTCAGTTTATCCCCATCATTTAAACTTGTAGAGGCGGTCACATTCAGATAAATTATCGTTGTGCCGGTCGTGAAATTAATAAAATGCCATTTGATCGAATTACCGCTCAGGGAATAATAATTTGGCGAGCATTCTTTGAAGGTTGTGTCCGCTGGCATTGTATCGTTCACCCACACTTCACCAGCCGTCGCGCTACCAGTATTTTCCACTTCGATCTCATAATGCAGCACTTCGCCCGGATAGGCGGTGGCTTCAGTCACGGTTTTGGCCAATGTCATCGTGGGTGCGCCAGCGATCACCGGCTCGGTCTCTAACGGCGGTGTCGGACCATCCTCAACTGGCTGGCCACTATACTCGCTCGTACCCTGTACATAGGCACCGGTGTTCAATAATATCTTATAGCCAATATCAGCCTCTGTAGGGGTTACAGATACCTGAAACGATAGGGTCGCACTGGAATTCTTGTTTAATGTGCCCACATTCCATTCAAAATACCCGGTTGAATTGTAATAGGTCAATGTTCCTTTGGAGGCTGAATATGTATTTTCCCAGGTTACATTACTCAGCGGGATCGTATCGGTAACGAGAACATTAACAGCTCTATCACCGCCGATATTCTCTACCGTTATATTAAGTTCATAAACAGTTTCATAGCCGACGACCGGTGGGTTCGGGCCACTCACAATTCCATCCGTATAACTTTCGGAGAAATATTTCTCGATCGTGAGGTTCGCGGGATTTATGCCGCCCGGCACCCAAGATTGGAAGCCTTCGTAGCCAGTATCGACCTTCCAAGTACTACCTTTTTTGATCGTTTGGGTGTAGGGGATCAGGAACGAAAATTCTTCGGCAATAACTTCAAAAGTATATTCCATTACCCAATGATCTCTATTGTCGGTTGTCGTTAATTCTGCAGGGGTCAATTCTATTGTATTAAAAAATGCGGTAGTCCAACTCGCAGGGACTCCTGCACTAATATTACCAGGATGAAAATCATTAAAATAATAAATTGAAATATTAAGAAGTCTAATATTATCTCCAACATCATAAACTTGTGAGATCAAATGTTGTAGTCCATTAGCACTATTCTGATGATAAAGAGTTCTTACGGAAAATATATCGCCAGTTTCCGCAAAAACTTGGTCAGGTGCAGTTTGCAGCCAATCCAGATCATTCTGCTTGATCGAGGCTGAATTCTGCATTGTGATCGTGAACTGCGGCGAATATACGGGTCCGCCATCTGAATGGCTGAGCTTTACTGTATAATATTCAATATCGCCAACGACAGATATTGAAGCCGAGTTCGAGCCGTTATAAAGTGCGCCGTGAGTTGTGTTGACCGGGACGTAACCCGTTTTATCCAAATTCCAATATACATAATAAGTTCCGGGTGCAAGCGCATTATCATCCACACCATCTAACAGATCCAGATCGCGCGGGTTGTCGTCATCAATAGTCAAGTCATCGATCGCATCTGCATTGTCGTCCAATAACTCGGCATAAGGGTTATCTATTGTACTTGTAACAATAATTTCACATTGTATAATACCTTCCTCAACATCAGCTGATGAGGTCTGCGGCGGGTAACCGTCTTTATCGTTCGCATTGTTCTTGGTCGAGGGCTCCAGAATCTCGAACGGCGAGAGGATCTGGACCGCAACGGCTGGCGGTGCTTCTGCTGCTACTGCCGGGAACATTACACTAAAAATACTTAACATCATTGCAATAGTTATGATCCAAGTAGTAGTTTTTCTCATTCTAACTGATCGTATACCATTTATAATCCTATCAAAGATACTTCTACCTAATCCACTTAAATTCATAAAACTCCCCCTACAGAGTTTTTTCTAATTTATCGACATTGTTTTTATAATGAATATATTATAATATTATTCATAATCTACTCTACTATATATATATCTATTTAGTAAATTTGCATATGGGAATGTAATATTACATTGGGTATGTAAATTTACATGCTATGGCTCTTCTCTAAATTTAGTGGAACCTATATTTTAGTATTGATTTGAGAATCTAAAGGGAAGCTAGATGATAGAGCTTATGATTTTAAAGTTACGTTAAAAAATGATCTTTATTGACTCTCATTTATTATTGGTTGAAAAATTTTCATCTCATTATCTTCCTTTTAAAATGTTCGCCAATTATTCATTAATGAATAAATCATTGCGCCTACTTGTTTATATTTATTTGTAAAATCTTTATGTTTTTCTTTACTAAGATATTTGCAATCTAAAGCAAAATCTAACCATACATTTGTTTCATCGCAGGATCCAAGTGCGTCGTTTAAATGCCTTTTAAAAACATTTTCATATTTTCTTTTACTATAACCTTCAGCAATATTGACAGGTATTGATCGGGAAGATCTAAGAATTTGATTGGATAATGAATATACTTCCTCCTTCGGAAAATTTTTAATGTTATGAAAAATATCCATTGCTAAATCATATGAAATTTGATAGACATTCAAATTTCTGAACGACTTTATGACCTTTTTTACCTCAATACTATTTCTTATATTCTCTTTTCTATCTTCCATCTTCTAGCCTCTAGCTTCTATAATATCATTTTAAATACCCACGCCCAACCACACTCTTGATCTCCACCGCAGTCTTTTTCCCAATTCCTTTGACCTCAGCTAATTCCTCAACCTCAGCTTTCATTACCGCCTCCACACTCCCGAAATGCGCGAGCAGCCGTTGTGCCAAAGTCGCGGAAATGTTGGGTAGACCCTCAATTATAAACTGCTGGCGCTCTTGAAGTGACATCGAGCTTTTATCGCCGCGAAGCCCGACCAATTTTCCATCCTGTAACTCGCGCTTGGCAATTGACATTAATAACTCCATGGTCTCTTGGGCACTATGGGTCGTGATTATCGGTATATTGAAATCCGTAACGATCGACGCCAAAGCGCCCGAAACCGCATTGGCATTGATCTGGCGATTGGTATATAGTCCATCACCCTCAATAATTAAAAGTGGTTTAATATAGGCTGATCTCAAACGTTTCAGCTGCTCGAACAATCTCCCATCAATAAGCGACCCCAGAAAATCATTTACCACCTTTCGTTCGACCCCCACGCGTTCAGATAGTACATAATCACCAACATTCAATTGCTCAGGTTGGATCGTCACCTCTTGCTGTGATAACCTTTGCACAACATTCGATTTGAATTCACGATGGTCCACTATCATTTTCAGTTTGGGAAGGTCGTTTTTTTTTGGGGTGGACTCTTCAAAATCAAAGAGTTTGAGCTGGCCTTCTTTTTTTAATTCGGGCGAGGCTTGGTCAATAGGTTCTGAATCTAAAGTTTCTGGTGACTCGATATTTTCAATTTCAGATGGTATATATTCTATTACACCATTGGTCTCAATATCAAGCTCGGGCTCTGGTAATATTAAAACAGGTTTGTCGGCTCGGACCAAGGTGTCTGTTGTTTTCGGCATACCAACTTTGATCTTATTTGCCAGCTGAACCCGTAGAAATTCCAGCTCGCGTTTCATACGTTTCTCCTTGCCCTTTGACGCCCATAAATAAGCTTCGTCACGGGTCTGTTTCGTCACCAGCACAATAACCTTCCCCGGCCTCTTACGACCCGTCCGTCCCCTGCGCTGGATCGTGCGGATCTCGGAGGGGATCGGCTCGTAAAAGACGACCATATCGGTCGCGGGTATGTCCAACCCTTCCTCAGCAACTGAAGTTGCGACCAAAGTATTATAGACGCCCTCCTTGAATTTCTTGATCAACTCCACTTGCTCTTTCTGTTTCAAACCTTTATCCGACCCCCGGGTCGCCTGACCGACAAAACGCACCGCCCTAACCTCAGGATATTCATTGATGGCATTCTCCACAAGCTCTGCAGTATCGCGGTAATGGGTGAACACAATGATCCTCGAATCTGGTTTCGCGCTTATTTGCCCCTTTACGATCCCAATGACCTTGGCAATTTTCGGGTGTTCTAATTTCACATTCTCGGCCAATTTCATGGCGGTCTGCATATTCTTATTCTTCATCAAGATTTTTGTGGCTCGTGAGCTGCCTCGAGATTCGGATTCGTGTTGCAAACGGTCCAGATAATTTCGAAGTGCATTAACGCCCTGGGTCTCGGCAAGCTCGATGGCATGATTGACCTTCATTGCCGTCGCCTGCACGACCGCAGCGTGATATAATGATTGCGGCGGCTTTTTACCTTTTGTGCGTAATCTGGATTGGATCTTTTTCTGCGCCATCAATATCTCGCGGGTCGAGGTGCGAAATGGGCGCCGAATTAATCCAAACCCATAAAGGATCTTGAGATTCTTATTTAAAATTCTATTTAAGATCTTAACGATCTGTTTGACCTTTTCCGGTACACTCACGCTCACCCATTTTAATTGAATATCGTGCACATACGGCAGCACGTCCGGGTCATATTCCGACCTGATCTCCACACCTGAGATATTGAGGTTTTTACAGATATTAATGATCTTACGCGCTTCGCTGCCCGGCGAGGCTGTCATCCCCACCACCAACCGGTTTTCGTCGCGCTGCTGGGGATACATTTCGCCGATATACACATAAGCATAGTTACCCACAGCTCGATGCGCTTCATCAAAGATAATTAGGGTTACCTCGTCGAGATTTATCCTGCCAGTTACGAGATCGTTCTGGATGACCTGGGGGGTAGAGACAATAATCTTGGCATCGTTCCATAATTCATTCCGATTCGAAGGGCTGACCTCACCAGTGAAAATAATTATCTCATCTGGGTTTTGTATTAGAAATTCTTTTAAAAATGCAGCATGCTGTTCCACCAGTGGTTTTGTTGGGGCGAGGAACAATATTTTCCCAGGTTGTTCCTGCAACCGATCCGCAATGACAATAAGTGCACAGATAGTTTTACCCATACCCGTAGGTAGTACAACTAAATTCGAATGTTTTGAGCACATCCGAGCAATATTAACTTGATACTCACGTTCCTCAATAACATCGGGCTTGATCAAGGGATGTTGGATGAACATATGAACGGATACCTAATGGTATAGTAGATTATTCAATATTTCTATAGGAGGTGACTGAATATATTATCGTTTGTCACTTGGCAAAAGCAGTTTTTATGATAAGTTAGGCGAAAGGCGAGAGGCGAAAGGCGAATATGGCAATTTATATCGGGAGTAACGGGAGTAGAATATATATTTGTCACATTCGGGAGTAACGGGAGTAACGACGGTCCTTAGTCCTAAGTCCGGCGTCTTGAGTCCCGTTCAAATCGATACTCCCGATCTTTAAAAAAGCCCAGAGGGGTTTTTTAAAACGAGGCAACTTGGCGAAGCAAGTTGCCGTAGACTCCCGTCAAAGGTATCTCATCTATCATACTCCCGCTACTCCCGATTTTTGATAAAAAATATCGCCTATTGCCTATCCTTAGGTTTGCCTTTACGCCGTTTTTTACGCTTGGCCTCGCCTTCGGGCAGGAACCCATTAAGCATCTTATCCTCTTCGCCTGGCTTTAGCTTCTTCGGCACCTTTTTCTTCTTGACCCCTTTCTTTACCGGCTCGATCTTGCGGGTTGGTTTCTGTTTCTGTTTCGGTGACGGCGCTTGCGGCTCGGGCTCCTCGGGTTTTTTGAAAAATAGTGCAAATATAATTATTATCAACACAATAATGATCACAATACCAATTGCGACCCACGTAAAATATTCAGGTTCTTCTTCCTCTTCGGGTACTTCAGTCTCATTACCATCCGGTGGCGATCCATTACCATTGGAGGGTACACCACCATTCCCCGGCCCACCAATAACCGTTGTGAATTCCCAAATCAAAGGTGTGCCTAAGCTCACACTTGTAGTATCGAATATATAATCTCCAATAAACACTTTATAAGTTGTATTAGTGCTCAGGTTCGAACCCGGAGTGAAGATAAAGGTCGTTTCGTTCCAGCTGAAATTACCGTCTTTAAAGGGGTCAATAACAAACGCGCTTTCTACTGAAGATTGATTGGCATATTTATTGAAGATGATTCTGACCTCAGTATCAAGCGCAACGTCCTTTCCAGTTGGTGAATGCTCAAGCGCCTTAAAAGGTGACACCCCGGGCACAGTTTTGAATTTAAACTCAAACACCTCCGTGGTCGGATTGCCCTCTATATCCACGATCCCCGGCCATAATTTCATTGTATAAGTGATATTATAAAGTAGGTCCGATTGAAATTTGTAATACATAGTTTGATTGTAGTTCTGCCATTCAAAACTTCCCGAAGTGGGTGGATAGAGCTTGAAACGCTGCTCGACCGAGCTTGTATCAACGGTTTCGCTAAATGCAATAAATAGATAATTGGCACCCACCCCCACAAGTTCATCACCCGTAGGATATCGGTCGATGATATATGGTGGTTGGTCAGTCGGGTTGATGCCTGGTACGGTCCTGAAATTGAATTCATAGGTTTCGTTCGTTGGGTTGCCGATCGCATCCATCAACCCCGGTAATAATTTCACAGTGTAGATCTCATTATATATGAGTTGGGTTTCCAAGTTATAATACAGCTTCTGATTATTATCCCGCCACTCAAATGTACCTTTGATGGGGGGTAGAATCTCGAACCGTTCTTCAACCGAGTTCGTGTAGACCGGCTCGTCGAAAACTATTATTATCTGTTCTAGATTGATCGATGCGAGGTCAAACCCGGTGGGATATCTTTCGAGCACCTTTGGGGGGTAATGGTCGGTCTCGGTCGTAAACGAGAACACATACGGCACTTCAAGCGCGTTGCCGATCAGGTTCAGCGCGTCGGTATTTATGACAATAGTATATACCATTAGGATCGCCAAATTTTTCAATGGCGAAAAGACAACGACCGTGTCATCTTGCCATTTGACATTCATATTTACATTCGGTTTTATTGAGAATGCTTGTTCGACCGATTGACGATACATCGGAAAACTGAAATTAAGTGTAATATCAGTTGTGATCGGCACATTAATGCCTTGGGGATGATGCTCTTGTACATAGGGTCGAATATTATTATAGGGGTCTTCAGTTGTGAACCTGAAACGATAAGAGAACTTCAAAGCCTTACCAGTTAAATTGGATACATTCGTATTTATTGCTACATAGTAGGACGTACCATTTTTCAAAGTCGGCAATTGTAGACCGACCTTTTTGTCGCCATCATACCATTTATAACCGTTGATTTCGAGCTCTGGTTCAATAGTAATATTTCCAATCACACTCGAACGGTTAAGTTGTTCAGAGAACGTAATGTTAATTGATATATTTTGAGAAACTAATATTGCATCCTTTTTTGGGTCTGTAGAGATGATCTTGAGCACAACATTGAATTCATCCACTAAGGGGTAATTATCCCGGCTGGTATTCGAGATCACATGCGGCTGGTCGCCGATACCGTTGTGGTCTAGATCGGTACCGTTATAATCGCTCCAATAATTACCTGCGGAAACCCCATCGTCCCATTGATTTCCAAAATTACCGTCACCTGCAGAGTGGTTATTATTTAAAATATCGTTATGATGTACCCAATTTCCAGTTGAGGCGGTACCCATTGATATTCCAAGAAGATTATTGGCAATTTTACAATTGGTTACATTAATGCCAGAGGACCTAAAGACCCGTATGCCATTATTATTGTTGTTTATGCCACAATAACTAATTTTTGAATTATCAGCTTCGAAGAAAAATATGCCATTGGAATTATTAAATATCTCTAATTCTTTCAGAACCGAGCCTGGAGAACTTTTTAAGTATACGCCGTTGGTATTATTGAAGATCTTACAATTCATGACGGTATTGAAGTACGAGCCCTGTTTGTAGATGTACTCTTCTCTCAGGAATATTCCGGTGTTGAAATTGTGGCCGATAGTGCAATCCTTAATATTATTATTTGAAGAATCTTCAAAATAGATCCCCATGTCGGTATTGGTGAAAAAGGTAGATTTTTCTATTACCGTTCCATCTGAATAATAAAGATATAATCCCTGGCCATTTGCCGAAAAATTACTATCGAACACAATTGTTGATTTGGATTCTTTGATATACGCACCGATCTTGTTATTGAAGACCGATTCGCTATTTGAGATCATACTATTTTGAGTGCTTGCGAGCACGAACCCGATTTCTTTATTGGATTTGGCAACGCAATTTATCAATTGTATATTATTTCCAGTAAACACATGAAAACCGTCGTTAAGGTTGTGTTCAAAGGTACAGTTTAGGAAAATATTATTAGAAGAATGATCAGTGGTGATCCCATCGTAATCATTGTGATGAAATGAGCAGTTAGTGATCTCATTGTTTGAGGACGCATCCAGATATAGCCCGCTCCAGCTATTATGGTGAAACTCCGAATCTTTAATTACATTATTGCTCGAGCCATTCAACCATATCCCCCACATATTGTTTTCAAAGACCTCAACATTCTCGATTATATTATTTGAAGCACCTTTAATGAACAAACTTTTGTTGCTGTACGAAATTTTAACGAATTTCATTATAATGTTTCCAGTTGCAGTGATCTCGATCGCTTCCCAATCCACTCTGTCAGGTTGAGCAGCATTAGATGTAAATTCGATGGGACTGGTCTCAGTACCAATTGCGATAAGGTTGCCTGAGATGTATAAACTAAAAAAGCCGTCGAATTTCACCACAACATTGGCTTCGATCGTTAGGTTCGCACCTTGGTCGACATATAAATCGCCCTCGATAATATAGGGGCTGTTCGCTACGGTCCAGGTTGTGTTATTGGTAATGTGCTGACTGGGTACCGGTGTGCTTCGCGTTACACATTCACCAATTACATTTCCGATCGTGGGCTGAGTTTGCGAATTGGTTAAAGCAACAAAACTTGCGGCAATTAAGCTAAATAAACAGATGAAGGTTAAAATGTTCTTAAGTTTTAGTTTTGAAACGTTACAGTTCATGATATCATTCCAGTTAGAGCAAATTGCATTTTTGACTATATAGGTTTTGGCAATATTTGGCGCCGTCAATCGGGAGTAACGGGAGTAAAATATATATTGTCATATTCGGGAGTAACAGGAGTATCGATAGTCCTAGAGGCGGGGAGTCATGGCGTCCTGAGTCCTAAGTCCTAAGTCCGATGTTCTGAGCCCTTGACTATTTCCTACCATATCGTCCGAGGTCCTGTTCGGGACTGCGGTAAAGGAACTTCGTTCATTACCTCG
>CBDVCJ010000095.1:0-12938 GCA_965372445.1 uncultured Thermoplasmata archaeon
AATTGGTTCATAGATAAAAATTAATTTACAGTTAATGTAGATACCGATACCTAACTTACTAAACTTATCTTTGAAGATGTACCGCGCCCAGTTCGGGTTGTTATCAATGATGAAGAAGAATGGTGGAAAACCAATACACATTGGGTAGAGCTTAGTGAAGATGATTTCGAGATCACAAAGGTTCCCGAAGGGTCAACGACCGTAGTAATTTATTTCAAAGGCGACGACCCACCGATACCGCCAAATGCTGAGTTTTCCATTATTGGTGAACATGTTGTAGCTGTTAACGAAGATGTGTACTTCGATGCTTCTGAGTCTACCGATGATGGAACAATAGACTATTATATCTGGGATTTCGGTGATGGATCAGAGCCGGGCGCAGGTGAATTCACTAAACATTCATATTCTACAGCTGGCAATTATAATGTATCAATAACGGTTATCGATAATGATAATCTGGATGATACCGCACGCAAAAGCATTTATATTGTAATTGCAGACGCGGATGATGACCTGGACGGAGTACCAAATCAGGATGACCCGCATCCATTCGATAAATTTGACACCGATGGCGACACGCTCTCAGATGATTTCGAGGACTATTACGATAATAATGCATTTACATCTAACCCCTGGCCCGATGGCGGCGATCTTAATAAGATCAACAAGGATACTGATGGCGACGGGTATGACGATAATGTGGAACTGGATGAGGGAACGGATCCCCTAGACCAAGATGATTATCCAACGGAAGTCACCCCCGAGGACGAACCGGAAGGATTTACAGGGATGGGCGCAACTGTCGATATTATTGTGATACTAGTTATTGTGATCATCATAATTTTGGTAATTGTTGTACTAATAATCCGCAAGCGTAAAGAAGGCGGGGCGGTTGAAGTAGCCGAAGCCGAGGCCGAAAAAACGGCTAAAGATATCGATACAGTTGGTCCTGGAATTGCCAAACCTGGTGAGCATGAAATGGGGCCGGGGCCGGCAATATCTGCTATGGGATCTCGGAAAAGCACGATTAAACCTAAAAAGGGATTAGCCAAACGGCCACCAGTGTCAAGAAAACCGTCGATGCCAAAACCACCGGTACAAAAGCTCTCTACCAAACCCCCGATACAACCTAGAGTGATGTTAGATACACTTGAGGAAGATTCGTTGCGCAAGTTTTTACCACCCCAACCCGTACAAAAGATGCCAGTGAAAGCCCCATCCTTAGATGCCCTGAAACCGCCCGCGACTAAGATCAAGACTCCATCGGGGCCCGTAACGTTAACACCGAAACCGAAACCGAAAGCGCCTAAACCTTCAATGGAACCGCTGGTCAAGGCCAAACCGCCAACGACCCTTAAACCGGATCAGTTATCCGACCAATCCCCCGCCGAATTTAAAACTGAAACCATAACAAAATTTGCACAGGCGTTAGGGATCGGCAAAGCTAAGGCTTCAGCGCTTTATAACGGTGGTTATACTTCAATGTCACAATTACAGAGCGCCACCCGAGATGATCTAATGAACGTAAAAGGGATCGGGCCGAAAATGGCGGATAGAATAGTAAAAAATCTCGAGTTCCTCATGGCGAAACGGATCTAAGTTTTAGAGCGATACCAACCTTTAATTTTTTTATTATGTATAAAGTATAAATTTTTTTTTACCGCAGAGACGCAGAAACACAGAATGGAACATTTCTGCGTTTCTGCGGTAAATAAAGTCCTTTCTTCATTATCTTATTTCGTAATTTCAAGAATTATTATTGTGAATATATAGTTATCACTTTTTCAATTGGATACCCCATTTAACCCAAAACCACCATAAACTTGAAATGATGTTATTTATATTCCTAGAATTCCTACTGATAATACATGGAGTGACTTAGGATGCAATACATCCCGAATGTGACATTGAAAGCGCAACTACTTCAAGAGCTTGGTTATGATGATATCTCAGAGCTATTTTCCGATATCCCCGCTGAGATACGAGTAGAGGACCTAAACTTACCGGAGGGCAGATCAGAGCTTGAAATTAAACGGGAATTGAATGAGGTTGCATCCAAGAATCATATAAGTCCCGAACTTTCGTGCTTTTTAGGCGCTGGGATCTACGACCATTATATCCCCTCGATTGTAAATGCGATCCTGGACCGTTCTGAATTCTACTCGTGTTATACCCCCTATCAACCCGAGCTCTCCCAGGGCATACTTCAAGCTTTATTTGAATATCAAAGTTTAATTGCCGAGCTAACCGGGATGGACGCTACCAATACCTCAATGTATGATGCACCGACCGCGTTAGGTGAAGCGGCGTTAATGGCGGCAAGGATCACACGTAAGGAAGAAATATTAATTCCGAAATGTTTGCACTGGGAAAAACGGTCGGTTTTAGAAAACTATATTCGTTGGGTTGGCTTGAAACTCAGGGAAATACCTTATTCATTAGAAACAGGCAAGATCGAGCTGGATCAAATAGAAGAAGCGCTCAATGAAAATACTGCCGGTGTATATATTGAGAACCCAAATTTCTTTGGAATTTTTGAAGATATAATAACAGAGTTGAGCGAGTTAACTATACAAAATAAATCAATGCTGATCACCGGCATCAACCCCTTATCTCTCGGGGTTGTGAAATCGCCCGGAGAATATGGCGCCGACATTGTGATCGGCGATGCGCAGGGTTTCGGCAATCCAATGCATTTTGGCGGCCCTTCGGTAGGAATATTCGCATGTAAAAAAGAATATATCCGCAGGATGCCAGGGCGTATCATAGGTTTAACTCATGATGACGAAGGCCGTCGTGCATTTTGCATGACGCTCCAAACCCGTGAACAGCACATACGTCGCGAGAAAGCAACCTCGAATATCTGTACAAATCATGCACTATGTGCAGTTGCAACCGCAGTACATTTAGCCGCACTTGGTAAATGTGGTATCGCTGAACTTGCCGAGCTAAATCTAAGACGTGCACGATATTTAGCTGACGAGCTAAATAAAATAGAGGGTTTGGAGGCGCCATTGTTTAAAGATGGACATTATTTTAATGAATTTACAGTGCGCACGACAAAGTGTAGTGTTGAGGAGCTCAATACAAAATTATTAGATCTAGGTGTTATTGGTGGCCTGAACCTTCAGCCTAACTTTCCAGAGCTTGGCGAGGCAATGCTTGTTGCGACGACTGAAAACCATACCCAAGAAGATTATACTAAGTTCATTAGTGCACTTAAAGGCCTGGTGGGTGACGGAGGTGATGTGTAAATGAGCGCTGACAATGCCACACCAGCCCCCCCCAACCGCTATCACCAAGCGCGCTATCCGGAACCATTATTGTTTGAGCTTGGTATTGAGGATCGGGTTTGTTTACAGCTCCCGAAATCCGTGATCGGTGCAAATATGGATCTTAACGATGCATTGCCCACGAACCTGATACGAGACGAGGCGCCGGCGCTCCCCGAGCTTTCCGAGCCCGAATTAGCGCGCCATTACACAAAATTATCACAGATGAGCTACGGCGTTGATACCGGTATTTACCCGCTCGGTTCGTGCACCATGAAATATAATCCTAAGCTCTGCGAAGAGATCGCGAGATGGCCGCAATTTACCGCACTACATCCCAACCAGCCCCCGCGCACCGTTCAGGGCGCGTTACAGGTAATGTACGAGCTCCAGGGGATGCTCGCGGAGATCGCAGGTGTCGAGACGGTCACGCTCCAACCCGCGGCGGGTGCGGCCGGTGAATTTACCGGGATGCTGCTCACACGCGCCTATCATGACCATAATGATGGCGGGCCGAGCCTAAGAACCGAGGTAATACTGCCCGACACCGCCCACGGCACCAATCCGGCTTCCGCAGTTATGGCCGGGTATGACGTTGTCGAGATCCCGTCGAATCCGGACGGATGTGTGAACCTCGACGCATTGGAGAACGCATTGACCGAGAAGACCGCAGCGTTCATGTTAACCAACCCCAATACCTTGGGCATATTCGAGCATGATGTATTGGAGATCGCGAAATTAGTACACAAAGTAGGTGCACTATTATATTATGATGGCGCGAACCTGAACGCAATTCTGGGTAAAGCTCGACCGGGTGATATGGGTTACGATATCGTGCATTTCAATCTGCACAAGACCTTTGGTACACCGCACGGCGGCGGTGGTCCCGGTGCGGGCCCCATTGGCGTTAAGGCACCGCTCGCGCAATTCTTGCCTGTGCCGGTTATAGCATGCAAAAATGAAGGTGAAATCAAAAAATATTATCTTAATTACGAAATACCAAACACGATCGGCAAAGTGAAAGGTTACTATGGAAATTTCAATGTACTTTTAAAAGCTTATGTTTATATCAAATTATTTGGGGCCAATGGCTTGAAGGAAATTGCCGAGATCTCGGTACTGAATTCTAATTATCTTAAAGATAAATTAAAAAAATATTATCCCCTGCCTCACAAAGATCTCCGTAAACACGAATTCGTACTGAGCGGCGCCAAACTCAAGGCCGAAAAATCCGTTAGAACTATCGACATTGCGAAACGGTTAATGGATTATGGACTACATGCCTCAACGATCTATTTTCCATTAATTGTTGATGAAGCGCTAATGATCGAGCCGACCGAAAGCGAGCCTAAAGAAGAACTTGATAGATTTATTGAGGCTATGATCAAGATCGCCAAAGAAGACCCAGATCTAATTAAGGCGGCGCCACATAATTCTGCAGTTTCAAGAGTTGATGAGGTTTATGCCGCCAATAATTTAATTTTAAGTTATAGAATGATGAAAGCACAAGAAGACTCTGAAACACAGTAGGGCTAAACTTTAATGATTTAGTAATAAAAATAATTCTGAATAATTTCTGAATTTTTAGAAATATTGATTTGTAAGTGGTAAGTGGTAAGTTAGGGCTGTGGTGTGAGGGCACCCATCCTTCTATGCCAATATTACAAGACATTTGCTTAAAATTCAATTCTCGGTTTAGAAGGCTGGGCTTGTGGGATGTAATTTATTAAATTCCAAGACCCAAGCTTTAAAAATCCTGAGAGGATTTTTAATGCGAGGTAACTTGGCGTAGCAAGTTACCGCAGGGGTAAAAATTCTGTTAAGACTTTTTAGCCCGAGGTAATGAACGAAGTTCATTGCCGCAGCCGTAAAAAAGCCAAAGGGTTTTGTAGGGCGAGGTAACTTGGCGTAGCAAGTTACCGCAGATACAAATTCCAAACAAGTTCCAAGAACCAAGTCCAAAATTTTTATATTTCATCCCCACCCTGAAAGGTGGGGACTTTGCCAGCTTATTATTTTTGGTAATTTTGACTGGACATTTTTATGATAATCTGCTCCTAGGGCTAAACCCCTAGGTTTCTCATCAAATAAATCGGCTATATTTATTGAGTTTTTAGATTTTTTTGGAACTTGGTATTTATTTGGAATTTGGTACTTGTATCTTGGAATTTTATCCACATACCTCATCCCAAAACGTACCACCAAATGCCATTATCCATTAGCTTTTAATAAATTCTTGGATTGCTTTGCTCCATCCCTCAGGTCCAACCCCCTCCGCTTTATACAGTCTCGAAAAGAACTCGTTATCCAAAGCATCAATCCCGATCTCAGTTTTCTGGGTGGCAGTCAGTTCATTCAGGTCTACATATTGACCGCTTTGTTTCTGTACCAATACGGGAACGTCAACAACATTCAGCATTGGCAGATCGTTCAAGCCATCACCAAGACCTATGGTTTTGATCTCACCAAATTTCTGAGTAAAAATTTCAATTAATTTCTGGACGGCTTTACCTTTATTGCTATCGCCCATTATGTGATAGTAGCGTGTGCCAATAGAATAATTATAACCCAACTCTTTAATCAACTCCAGAACCTGGTCTTTTTGCGAATGGCTACCATTAATTTTAAAAGCTTCATCATAATCCTTAAGCTTTGATAACGCAGCCATATCTTCAGTAAGTCCGCAGTCTTCATGGATCTCATTGACTGTCATATCTCCAAAGCCAATTATTTCACAATCTACTTTGGCTTTGATCTTCTCCAAAGCTTCACGCAACTCTTTATATGGTTTACCTAATTCAATAATAAGATAATCGTTTATTTTATCATATTCAACCTCGAATTCAAAATAACCTTTTGGTATGAAGATTGCGCCACCATTTTCCGATATAAAGGGTTCTTGAAAATTAAGTTGGTCCCTATAATACTCGATCTCAGCTTTGGTCTTGCTCGTACAAAAGATCAAGGGGATATGGTGTTCGCGGATCAGTGCCAAGCCTGGCTCCGCAGCGTGATAAGAATATGTGTCTTTTTCAAGCAAAGTGCCGTCCATATCCGTAAAAACTATTATCTTTTCCATTGTTCACCTTTTAACTTCAATTTTAAAGTATGGATCTTAAATTTATCCACTTCCAAGCTCATATCACGGCCAGTTCGGGTGATTTTACCATTGTTTTTACCCTTACCTTTACCCTTACCCAACTTTCTTGGCATTTCCAATAAATTGACGCTTTTTGCAGATTTTAGGTCGCGATAGAACTTGATCTCACCTTTGGATCTCTTACCGGCAGTATCGAAAAATCTTATAATGATACTATCGTCATCTTCAGCCTTCTTCAAGGCAGAGAGTACCAGATTATTCGGTGAGATCCTAAGAAACGATTTGGCGGCGGATAGTTTTTTACCAGAGGCCTTGGTTTCAAATTCCATGGGTAACAAACCATGATTAAATTCATAGGCTTGTTTATAACATTGTGAATCCTGCCAAGTGCCTTGATGAGGATAGAGCGCATATCGAAATTCGTAACTTCGAAATTCCTGTGCATCCATAGTCGGGATCGTAGCGCCTGCGCCTGTTGAACTTAATAGATTTACACTGCGTAATAAGGTCATATATATCGAATTATCCCTGACCTCATGTGATGGTATTCCGTCATTAATCAAACAAATTCCACCTTTTTTATCGCTGTAATCGATCCAGTTCAGGGTTGGATATACACCATTTGGGGTTTCTTTCCATTTTGGGTTTGGTTTAGTATAATATTCATTTGTTTTTCGCTCGATCACGCCAAATTGGGTCTCACTTGCATATTTTTTATTCCTGACCCGGGTATCGAATTTTAAGCGGATCCTCAAGTTGGGATGACGGTTATTTATCAAAGTTCGGAACTCTATCCTTGGAATGTCATTATAAATAATAATCTCCTTCTTAAATTCGATCTTTTTGTATTTATACAATAACGGTTTCATCTTGCCCAGCAATCGATACGGCCAGCGCAGCGGATAATATTCCGCTCTTATTATTACTTTTAACCGTACAGGTCCTCGCTCGGTAACCTTAAATTTGCTAACTTTAATAACACCGTATTTGATGCCTTTGGTGCCGGAATCGTTTTGATAGACCTGAAATTGCTCTTTATATTGATGATAATACAAGTCGCCGCAATCACTTTCAAGATAAATCTCGTTGGAGTCACCCATAACCTCTTTCTTGTTAACCTTATCATATATTTGATTGATGATGCCATTAATTTGATCAAATTCGATCCGATAGAATTTATTTTCGACGGTATGATTATCAACTTTGAACTCGTGCTCGAACCGATCCATTTTCTTACGATCTTTTGATGGTTCGACAACAAATAATTTATAGCCTAATGCCGGCACATCATTTGCAATAAATGCGATCTTTATATGCTCTATGCTTCGATCGGAATATTTGGCCATTTCAAGAATCTGATAGGGGATCTCAGTCTTGTGTTTGGTGGCGCGTTTTGTCTTTTTAACCGAATTGGCCAATGCTTTATTATTTGCGGAGGTTGCTTCGAAGATCTTAAATGAATTGGCTTCACCAAACTCGAATTTCAACTCGATCTCCACGCAATTCGTCACATCCCATGATAACGAATTGAAAACTGCAAGGTTCCTACCGGTTTCGGTTTGCGAACGGATATGCTGGGTAATGCATTTCAAAGAGCTGTAAATAATTCGATCCAGAATTTTTTTAGAGCGTTCGTAATTGATTTTGACCTCATCATACACTTCGTCGACCGCACAGCCCGAAATCACATCGTGGAATGCAACTAGAAATACATTGCGCCATTCGGTTTCGAAAGTATCATGTGGGTAATGCGCACCGAATAACCATGCTAGAGTTGCAAATTTTTCGGCATCGATCAATAGGCGTTCAAGTTTGCGTAATATCAATTTAACCCACATACGACTACTGAGCGTCCCCGGGAATACCTCTGAATATTTGCCGCAATTGAACTCATCTTTAATGATCTCGAATTTCTTCAAATATTTTTCGTCATATTCAAAATATTCTTGGGGCGTTGATAATTTTATTTTTACATCCTTGTTGTTTTTATTCCATTCATCAACAAACTTCCCAGTGTCATCTTGGGGTATTGTCACACCTGAACCGGCCGGCATAAGAATTGCATCTGTAGGGTCGAGTTTTTTTATTATCTGGTAGTTTTTGCGGATCTCGCTCAAATCTAAGCCCGCACGGTACCCCAACGGCCACCAATTAGCTTGGATCTGCGAGCCATCCAGGCCTTCCCAAATGAAATCGGTCGGTCCGTAGAGGCTCATACCGCGTCTGAACGCGATCCATTTATAATCGGAATCCAGACAAATTTGCGGCATCTGTGCATTCTGCCCGAACGCATCTGCAGACCAGGCCACGTCAACATCCTTACCGAAATTATCTTTGACAAATTTTTTGCCAGTTTGAATAAGTCTAACAAGTACTTCGCCAGTTGGCATTCTCAGATCCGGCATTAAATACTGCCCATCCACGATCTCGATCCTGCCTTCTTTAACGCGTTCCTTTAAAATCGGCCACATGTCTGGATACTCACGCCTTAATGTATCCAATAAATAGGTCTGTTCGACAATGAATCTGTAATTCGGGTCTTTTTCCATGATCTCTAATGCTTTTCTAATAATTAGATCACAGTTGATAAATGCATAATCCTCTTTAGTAAAAATCCAAACAACGTCATAATGTGAGTGTGGCACTAGATATATCGTAAAGGGTTTCTTAGTCCCTTTAATCGCTCTCTTCGCGGGCATGATATCACTTCAGGTTTCTGCGTTTATCTTTAAACAATAATTTGGAACCTTGGTATAATTAAAGCTAACACTATCTTTAGTCTTAAGAAAATTTTCTATATAATAATTCTAAATTGTTATCCCATCCTTTAAATCGTTTTAATAATGTCATAGATTTTATCTTAATTAAATATTTCGATAATTTTTATTATTTTGTATGAATAACTTCACAATTGTTCAATTTATCACTCAAGTTTAAAATGTAAACCTTTTTTTTTGCCGAAAACTTTAATTAAAATGAGTTCGTTAATAATAAGCCCTTAATAAGATTGATATTTTATCTCAATAGAATATATAAAATTACTTGGGGGGGGGATGAATATTAGAATCACAATACCCGCAAATGTAGAAAGATTTGGTTCCGTGAGAATCCATGGCCTACAAAGAATTCTTGAACTGGAATCACATGGAACTTCGGGGAAGGGCAATCGTAAACATGGCGGCATTCATATAATAAGTGACGATTCATTATGCGATTTTGCCAATAAAATGGCGATTGTTGTACCAATAAAAAATGAGAAGATAAAATTGTTCGAGGGTGTGTTGAAAGGTATTCCACATAATTGTCTGATTATTGTTGTGTCAAATAGTGACCGTAAGCCAATTGATAGGTTTGCGATCGAAACGGATGTGTTACAGCAATTTGCAGAGATCACGGACCATCAATCTATTGTAGTGCATCAAAAGGACCCACTATTTGCCGAGGCCTTTAAACGAAGCGGTTATAAATCAATACTGGATGATAGCGGACTTGTGAGAAGTGGTAAGGCCGAAGGTATGATCATGGGGATCTTGTTGGCAAAATTATTCAAGCGCAAATATGTGGGGTTCGTAGATGCTGATAATTATGTGCCTGGTGCAGTTTGCGAATATATAAAAGAATTTCATGTGGGTTTACACTTTGCTCGTTCACCCTATGTAATAGTTAGATTAAACTGGCGTTACAAGCCGAAATTCATCCCGGAACCTTATTTCAGGCGATGGGGGCGCGTGTCGGAATATTCGAACCGTTTCATGAATAAACTGATCTCGAGTTATACCGGTTTTGAAACTGAGATCGTTAAGACCACCTGTGCCGGTGACCATGCAATGAGCCTAACTTTGGCAGAGCTGATCACCTTTGGACCAAACTATGCGGTTGAGACCCAGGAATTAGTATCGATCTTCGAACAATATGGCGGTATTCGCCCACCCAAATTCGAAGATGTAGCTAGCAAAGGTATTGATATCTTTCAGATCGAAACTGTTAGCCCACATTTTCATGAAGATAAAGGTAGTGCACATCTTTCAAATATGGTGATAGAATCTTTATCTTCGATCTATTACAGCCGAATCTGTAAACGAAAGCTGAAAGATCAGATCTTAGAAGAATTAAGGGCTAAAAAAGTGCTAAAAAAGAACGACAAAATCCCCGTACCGCGGATCATGCCGCCTCTTAGAACTATGAATTACCGCAGGTTCTCTGGTTTATTACGCAATAAAGTTAAAACCTTTAGTATCTAGAAATAAGCTCAACTAAATTTTTCACCGGTGATCTTTTCGAACAGTCCGATATACAACTCGCTAACTTCTTTTGTAACATTATCCGGTAACGCCGGGATATCCGGTTCTGATGACTGGTGCTCGCGGGCTGTTACAAGCTCGTCATAATAGCTGATCCGGCGGTAATACTGGCGCACGAACTCTTTACTAATCTCGACAAATTCGTTCTGTTCATACTTTTCAGCATCCCAGAATCGGTCTTCGTCGGCAGTACCGAAGGTGTCGATCAGCATGAGATTTCGGTCCGGATCATATGCAAATTCCTTTTTGCCATCGACATGTATCAAGCCCCGACTTTTTACTTCGGTGTTGATGGTATCATCAAGTTTCAATAATACCTCCTGAATTTCATTAAAATCGTCGTCTGTCAAGCCAGCAATATCTTTCGCTTCTTCATTAGATAATGGTCTGTCAACTGGCTCCAATTTTGTTGTAACCTCGATAAAAGGCTCGGGTAATTTATCACCATACTTGGGTTGATAGCCTTTATCAAACCCCAGGCTCTCTGCAGAGATCTTACCACGCTTGATCCTATCATTTAACGAACCTGCAATATAATGCCGACATATGACTTCCAAAGGTATCAGGTAATTCGTGGTCTCAGGTGTTATCTTTGAATAATCTGTTATTATATCGACCTTCTTGACACGCATACGATTGGGTGGTATCAATTTCAAAAAATGGCTCTGAATGCCTAACTTTGCTGAGAAATCAAACCAATAGGTGCTTGTTCGGCATAGTGTCTCACCTTTATATGGCACCTCCGTAGGTATGATCTTATCAAAAACTGAAATATTATCAGTAAACAAGAACTCTAAGTCGTTTGTACCTTCAATTTCGTATACCACTTTCACCTTACCTTTCTTGAATAATTTCTTGCCATCCATTGGAGACGATTGCTCATTCATGGTTAACCCCCCATTTTAAAATTACAATTTTTACGTGAATGGATTTTATTGTTGATAGTTATTGCGGTAGTTATGAGGCTGGAGGATTAAGGATTGAGGATTGAGGACACGGGTCATTTTCTTCGAAAATAACCCTCAGTGTGTGCACGAACTTCGTTCGCTCCCACACTTGGGGTGTGCCATAGTAGATTGGAGATTTCAGATTCGAGATTTCTAATGGCTGACCAATAGGAAGATAGAGGCTGGAAGTAAGACGATAGAGTTAAATTTCTAGTTTCTATCTTCTATCCTCTAACTTCCTTTTAAATAACTTGCCATCTTGAATCTCGAATCACGAAACTCGAATCCGGGATCGGGAATCTGGAATCCAACAATTTGCCCTCATCCTCCAACCTACATCCTCCAACCTACATCCTCCATCCTTTTTTGATAGATAAACATAAATATTGAAATTACAATCCATATTCTTGATGCCTCGAAAAAATTCAAACCCCCAGCCATCTACAGATTCTAATGAGGATTCATTTATTGAAAAATATAATATCGATTTTAAACATAGTTATCTGGTCAAGGAGCAAAAGCCCGTCATCAGCCTAAATATTTTTAAATCAATGATAGCCGAGGGTGTAAGCGGGTTGTGTATTAGCCGTACGAATCCCAATGAATTGCGTGATGTTTATGATTTTCAAGAATTACCGATAGTTTGGCTAACCCGAAATAGGATCGAAAGCGAAATGTGTGTTGACCCTTCGAATATAACACGTTTGAGCGTGGAAATTTCAAACTTCATTCAAAATACAGAACGGGGTGCAATTCTTCTGGAAGGTCTGGAATATCTGATCAGCCAAAATAACTATCCAATAATTTTAAGATTCATCCATCTATTAAATGATAAAATTATGTTGGGTAACAGCTGCATGATCGTACCTTTAAACCCGTTGATCTTAAAAGAAAATGAATTACATATGTTGGAACGAGATATGAAAAGCCTGCCCTGAATTTTACCTACGGAAAGGCGGTTAGCAACATTTGCTAACTGCGGCAACTTGCTACGCCAAGTTGCCTCCGCTCTAAAAATCCCACTAGGATTTTTAAAGCGAAAGACGAAAGGCAAGAGGCGAAAGGCGAGAGGCGACATATGGCAATTTAAATCGGGAGCGTCGGGAGCTGGGGAGCTGCGGCAACCCAGCCCTCTCAGCCCTAAGCCTTCATAATTAGTTAATTATTTTTATATAAAGCATAGAGAGTTGGGTTGCCTCGCATTGTAAATTCCTTCGGAATTTCCAAAGCGCGGGAACACGAACCTATGCCTAATTATTAATTACAAGTTGAAATTGGAAATTTGAAAACCTGTTCGGGCTCCCGTGCTCCCGTCTAG